>JAKPOE010000003.1 GCA_029548025.1 Spirochaetota bacterium | reverse complement strand
ATGAAAAGCATCTCCGGTATCAGAGGTATTGTTGGTCAGTCTCTGACGCCTGATTTGATTACAAAGATAGCAATGGCTTTTTCCAGACATATAGGTGGCGGCACAGTAGTTGTTGGCAGGGATTCGCGCGGTAGCGGCGGTTCCATTGCCGGATGCTTTGATGCTGTGTTGTCGCTGTGTGGATGTAATGTTATTGATATAGGCATTGTTCCCACCCCAACCGTGCAGATTATGGTAGAACATTTGAAGGCAAAAGGTGGAGTGGTAATTTCAGCGTCACATAACCCCATACAGTGGAATGCCTTTAAATTGATTAACAAATCGGGAAGTTTTTTTGGTCCTGACGAGATGAATGCCTTTTTACAGCTTGTTGATGAGGTTTCGCCGTTTGGTGTAGCATGGAATACAATTAAACCAATACAGTGTGATGATACTGCCATGGATATACACATCCAGAAGGTTTTAACAGCTATTGATGTTGATGCTATCCGAAAAAAACATTTCAAGGTTGTGCTTGATTCGGTTAATGGTGCAGGTTCCATCATTACACCAGAGCTGCTGAAACATTTAGGCTGCAGGGTTATTCCCATACACTGTGATATGCAGTCTGGAGTTTTTCCACGCGGTGCAGAACCCCTTGCTAAAAACTTAAAGCAATTGGCCAATACCGTTAAACAGCATAAGGCAGATATTGGGTTTGCTCAGGATCCGGATGCTGACAGGCTGGCGATAGTTAATGAACATGGAAAACCTATTGGTGAGGAGCTTACGGTAACACTGGCAGTCATGCGATGCCTTTTGAAGAAAAAAGGCTCTGTTGTGGTTAATATGTCAACCACCAGAGCAGTTGAGGATGTTGCTCATAGTTTTGGTGCTACCGTATATCGCTCAAAGGTTGGTGAGATTCATGTTGTTGAGGCAATGAAGAAGCACAGGGCAGTTATAGGAGGGGAGGGCAACGGCGGGGTGATTGCACCAGAGGTTCATTATGGGCGCGACAGCCTTGTGGGGATTGGTTATTGCCTTGAGCTTATGGCTTTGAGCAATCGATCGATTTCAGAGATTGTATCATCCCTACCAGTATATTACATGATAAAGGATACCGTTGCTATTGAGCAGGGAATTGATACTGGAGCTATCGCACATGAAATTGCCAGTCAGTACCACGATGAAATGATCAATACGCTTGATGGAATACGTATTGATTTTATTCATCACAACCGCTTTAAAGGCGGGTGGGTGCACTTACGAGCTTCCAACACAGAACCAATTTTCAGGATTATTGCCGAAGGTACAACAAAAGAGCAGTGCACGGCAATGATTGATGCGTTTAAAACCATGAAGATAGCGCCATAATTATAATTACTTGACAAAAAATTGCCTTACTCCGTAATACTATCGCATTCAATTTTATTACCTATTATTTTGTTATTTTTGAATTTTATATTGATTGTGGTATTGTGCAATATTATTTTATAGTGGGTTGGAAAAATGTTTAACGATAGGAGCTATTGTGGCGAATTGACGCTTGATGATGCAGGTAAACAGGTTACACTGGCTGGTTGGGTTGATACCAAGCGTGATTTAGGCGGCATAATTTTTATTGAGATGAGGGATGTTACGGGTATTATTCAGGTAGTTTTTGATGTGTCAAAAAATGGTGAAGCATACCAGATAGCGGATAGAGCAAAAAGTGAGTACTGCATCTATACGTGCGGGGTTGTTTCAAAGCGAACTGAAGATACCATAAATCCCGATCTTAAAACAGGTATGATTGAGGTTGTAGCTCATGAGGTTGTAATCTTATCCGAATCAGAGGTGCCTCCTTTCCCAATTGATGTGTATACCAACCTTAATGAAGATGTCAGGTTGAAATATAGATTTTTAGATTTACGAAGGGCCGAAATGCAACAGGCGATAGTTATTCGGCATAAGGTTATGCAGGCTACACGGAATTATCTTTCCAGCAATAGATTTTTTGAAATAGAAACACCAATTTTAAATAAATCAACGCCGGAAGGTGCACGTGATTTCCTTGTGCCAAGCCGCATCAACCGCGGAATGTTTTATGCATTGCCGCAATCCCCGCAGCTATTCAAGCAGATTTTGATGATAGCAGGTTTTGACCGCTACTTTCAGATTGCCAGATGTTTCCGTGATGAAGATTTACGCAATGACCGGCAGCCTGAATTTACTCAGATTGACTGCGAGCTTTCATTTATTACCCCGCAGATTATTATGCAGGTTATTGAAGGGTTGATCAAAGATATGGTAAAGGTGCTTGGCTACGATATACATACGCCATTTCCAGTAATGACCTATGATGAGGCTATGCAGCGGTACGGTAAAGATGCACCTGATACACGGTTTGGGCTTGAGCTTGTTGATGTAAGCGATATCTTTGCCGGCTCTTCATTTAATGTGTTTAAGGCTTCGCTTGATAACGGCGGTATTATTAAGGCGATAGTTGTTAATGATGAAGGTAAAATTTCGCGTGCCATGATTGATGAGTACATTAACTATGTACGGACATTTAAGGCGCATGGTTTACCCAGCGTACGCTATACCGGCAGTAACTTTGAGACGGGAATAGCAAAATTTTTAAGTGATAGCGAAAAGCAAAAGCTTATTGACAGGCTTTCGTTAGATTCAAATTCGCTTATTATTTTTTCATGCGACAAACAAAAAGTTGTCAATGATGCTCTGGGAAATTTAAGGCTTAAAATAGCACAGCAGCTCACTATGATTGACGACAATAAACTTAACTTTTTATGGGTTGTTGATTTTCCACTGCTTGAGTATAATGCTGAAGAAGGCAGATTTTATGCTATGCATCACCCTTTTACTGCTCCAAAGCCTGAGTGCGAAGCAATGCTGGACTCGTTAACACCGGATAATGTTGCTATGATCAAAGCTCAGGCGTATGATGTTGTCCTCAATGGTGTTGAGATTGGTGGCGGTTCCATACGAATAAACCGTACCACGTTGCAGAAGAAGATGTTTGGCATATTGGGGATATCAGAAGAGGACGCTAAAATTAAATTTTCATTTTTACTTGATGCATTGAAGTATGGTGCCCCACCCCATGGCGGTATAGCACTGGGATTGGATAGAATTTTAATGATTTTGTTACAACGAAATTCCATACGTGATGTCATTGCATTTCCAAAGACTCAGAAGGGGCAGTGCCTTATGAGCGAAGCTCCGTCGCCGGTGAGCCCCGAGCAGTTAAAGGAGCTATCCATTAAGGTGGTTGGGGTATAATGGAAAACACAAAGTTTGAAATTGATGATATATCAATCTATAAGCGTATATGTGGCTATAAGGATAAAAATATAAAAACAATTGAAAAACTTCTGGATGTAAAGATTATCCCGCGTGGCAATACATTAATTGTTGAAGCCTTAAATGACAATGCAGTAAAAGCGTTGCAGTTGCTTCATTGCATGGGTGATTATCTGTATATGCGCGACTCATTATATGAATTTGATGATTTTGACATTCGCTATCTGGCTCTTTCCATTAATCAGGGTATAAAAATTGATGCTGACGAGATCAACAGGTTAAAAATTTTTATACCTGAAACAGGCAAGACAATTTTACCCAAAACAATAAATCAAGCTCATTATATGTCGGCTATCCATAAAAGCCCAATAACCATTTCAATAGGCCCTGCCGGTACCGGTAAAACCTATTTAGCAGTAGCGGTTGGTGTTAAATTTTTATTAACAGGAAGGGTGGAGCGCATCATATTAACACGTCCGGCAGTAGAAGCTGGTGAAAGCCTTGGATACCTGCCCGGTGATTTTATCCAGAAAATTAATCCGTATCTGCGTCCACTGTATGATGCTCTCTTTGATATCCTTCCCTACGAGCGAATATCAAAATATATGGAAAAGGGGATTATTGAGATTGCACCACTGGCATATATGCGCGGAAGAACGCTGAATAAGGCATTTGTTATTCTTGATGAGGCTCAGAATACCACCTCCTCGCAGATGAAGATGTTTTTAACACGATTGGGAAACAATTCAAAGATGGTTATATCGGGTGATATTACCCAGATTGATCTGGAAAAACCAAAACAATCAGGTTTATTAGCTGCGCAAAAAATACTGCATGGTATAGACGAGATAACCTTTATTGAATTTTTAAAAGAAGATATCTGCAGACATCCAATTGTTGAAAAGATAATTGCGGCGTATGAAAAACATACCGAATAGTATTATCTGGTTATTATTATGCTAAATTCATTTATGGCATTTAAACGGGGCATAGAATTTGCTCTTAAAAAGAAAAGTATACGGCTTTCGTTTATATATACTATTGTAGTTATTGTATCCGCTACTGCGCTTCTTACCATCAATAGAACAGGTGCTACCTACAATTATGAGGCTGGTGATATAGCACGTGAGGATATCCGTGCACCAATGAATATTGA
>JAKPOE010000467.1 GCA_029548025.1 Spirochaetota bacterium | reverse complement strand
AATACCATCCGTACTTTCTCTTCAGGACTGTACGTTTGTTTAACCTTCATTGTGATTTCCTCCTCGTTTGCTTATATTCTTAAGGAAATCACTCTCTATTTTTTTTCCACAAAAATTCTCATTTACCATTGAAACTTTATGCCTTCACTTCCAATATAATCTTTATTCCCATGTGAGGGACTTTTTTTAATCTCTTTATTCATTTCATGAATCATTATAGCATCCGCAACATTCTTATTTTCATGATTAATATTTGGCCCTTCAGTTTCTATTTTCTTCCCTTCTTCTAATAAAGGTTTCAATTCATTATTAAAATTTTTTGATGGTACAATATTATATTTATAAGAGCCACTTTTAATAGCTACTTCTTGTCCAGATTTATTAACTCCTCTTGTCACCCAAGATGAGTACATTTTAAATAATGTACCACCCTCAAACATTTGAAAAGCAATAGCTCCGGTTGCATTAAATGGATTATATTCTATTGCAATAGTAATCATTCCATCCGGATCAACCAGCTTCACCGGATTATCCCCAGCATAATGATATATATCCATATTTACTGCATTAAATACACCACCCAATCCCGCTAACTTCTTACTGCCATCCTGCTGTAAGTACCAGTAAAAATCATGTTCGGTATCAAATATGAAACGGACAATTAATCAATAGTATATCGGTTAACACCGCTTACCCACATTTCAACACATACAATACGGCCCGAAAAGCTCATGTAACACAAAAAGTATGATTAACAAATAGAACTAAACGAATATCAAACTACGTCCACGCCTTGGAACTGTTAGGCGATATGCCATCTCCCCAACCCCGCGTACCGGAAACCAGAGCTTTAATTACCATTGATCAATCGCCGTTTAATATTAGACGCAATAATATTCCATACTGTTAAAAAAACAATAAGCATAAGGCCAAATAAAATCATAAATAACCAACGTTGCAAGCTATCTTTTAAATTGGAAGGAAATATTACTTTAAAACCAATTAAGCATGTCAATCCAATACTTATACCAATGGTTAAAGCATTGCCAACAAAATCGATTAGAAAAAATAGTATTTTTTTCATTTTTTATTTATTTTATCCTGCTTTGTTTCATTGATATCATAGACTCCTTTCATTATATCACCAAAATAAGGAGCTGTCGTGCCAGCTGCACCAGCAATACCTTTCGGTTCGCCAAAAATAATAGATGGATTTCTCAAGCCTCCAGCTTTGGAGGTAGCATCAACAAAACGAGTTCTACCTAATGACGAAACACAATCTCCCGCAAGCGAGAAAACACCCGCTAATGCAGCACCTTGTCCAAATGATGTTAATACATCATCTTTTGTAATAGGTTGTCCTTTAATTTTTGCGATAGCAACATCATTAATTACTGATCCAGTCCCACCAATAATTGCATTTTTTGCCATATTACCTGCCACTATTTTAGCCAATTGAGAAGCTGTTGTAGCAGCTTTTGTTGATGTCGTAACTGCAGTTCCCAAACCTGCCGTCGCCGCTCCGATGACTGTTGATACAGCAATAGCTTTTAAAGATTGTGAATCATTTGCAACGGCTTTTGATGCAGCCCATAAATTTGCCAGAGTTCCATTACCTGTATCTGTATAATGTGTTGCTATTTCAACTGCTGTTGCTACACCAAATCCGATAAACGCACCAATGACCATCTGGGGCATTTCCCCATCCGGGTCCACCAGTTTCACCGGATTATTCCCGGCGTAATGATACACATCCATATTTACTGCATTATACACTCCACCTCATCCCGCTAACTTCTTGCTGCCATCCTGTTGCAGGTACCAGTAAAAATCATGTTCGGTATCATAATCATTAGGTTTTGGCAAATATTTCTCTAATGCCGGGTCGGCACTTATCCATCTACTTACCCTCGCGTCGTAGTACCGTGCACCAAAGTAATACAACCCAGTCTCCGTATCCAATTCCTTACCGGTAAACTTATACGGCGTGCTGTAGCCTGACGATGAAGCTTTATCCTCCACCCAGGTTTCTCCGTAGGGCAGATACTCTATACGCTCGTGGTACGAACCAGCGTTATTTGTCAGCACACTGCTTGAACCAAGATGGTCGCTAGCGTAAAAATAGGTTGCTGGTTGCTTTTCTTCGGTATGTTTTACCACGCTTGCCACCCGTGTGTTGCCTACAAAGATATGGTTGCTTGCTATCGGTGCTGTTGTTTGTGATGCTCCGCTTTCCACATAGCCAGTATCAATATAGATACTCTTCCCATACGGTCCATCTTTAATAATGCGCATGCCTTTTGCATCGTAATTGTACTGTGTTGTTACACTCGCTCCACTGGTGGTGTCCACCGTCTTTGTAAGTCTATTATCGTCATCCCATGAGAGGATGCGGTTAAACTGTTTTGCTGTGTCGTACACCGCTGTCATGTTGCCATTGGCATCGTATTTTTTTACTCTTACTTTCTTTTGTTGGGCGACAAAAGAAAGTATGCAAAGAAAAACGCCTTTTTCATTGCTATGGATATATCCGTTCCACGGCGGGCGCACAACGGGC
>JAKPOE010000105.1 GCA_029548025.1 Spirochaetota bacterium | reverse complement strand
TTATTGTTTACTGTTTCAGGGGAGGAATGCGCTCCGAATCAGTAGTATCATTTTTAAACAGTATTGGATTTAATCTCTTTAAACTGGAAGGTGGATATAAAGCCTATCGCCAGTTTATAAGGAACTATCTAACAAACTATTACTTTACCATCCCTGTAGTTACAGTTTATGGGCTTGCTGGCTCCGGTAAAACAAAGATACTCCACCACAATCCCTATTCCCTTGACCTTGAGGGCTGTGCAGGCAACCGAAGCTCGTTATTTGGCAGTCTGGGGATGCCAGATCATTCACAAAAATATTTTGAAAGCAGGATAGTTCATATATTGGATACTATTAACGTATGGCCATACTGCTTGCTTGAGGGCGAATCACGCAAAATTGGGAACTGCCATATACCACCAATAATTATGGATGCCATGCAAAAAGGAATAGCACTATGGCTAAATACTCCCATTGACGTCAGAATACAGCATATCTATCAGGAGTATATGCCTTTTATCACTGAAGAAGCTATAGTTGCCATAATGGACAAATTACAACCAGCTCTGGGTAAAACAAAAACGCAGTATTGCAAACAGTTGTTCTGCCATGGTAAGTATTTAGAATTTATACAATTTTTACTGCACCACCATTATGATCCTGAATACCAGCACAGTATCAAAAATATATCATTTACTGCATCTATTAACTACACTGAACCACATGATACTGCAAATACAATAGATGCTTTGATACATTCCATGCTACAATAATAACCGCCATTTTTTTCTTGACTTTACTGCCTATCTATAGTAGTAACTATTTCCTTAGTTCCTTTTTTTATGCAAAACAAGCCTTGATCTCTATAATAATTCAGGAGGTTATATTTATGAAAAAGCTTTCATTGCTATTGATAATTTTTATTATTGGTTTTATAGCCTGTGGTGGTGGCGTGCAATATAAAGATGCAGACAAAGCCGAGGGCTCACGTGAATGGGGACCAAAAGAAATCAAGATGACAGTTAATACGATGGTTGAGTCAATGTATTCATTTTTAAAAGATGAATGGAAAAAACCTGCCTACATTGAAGTAAAACAAATCCGTAATAAAACATCTGAGCACATTGATACCAAAATGCTTGCTGATGAAATAACGACAAACCTTATTAAACGCCGCATAAAATTTATAGACCAATCGCTTACTACTGATGCAATTTCAGAAATGGAAAAGGGTATGACCGGCATGGTTGATCCTGAAAGTGCTATCCCGGTTGGCGAATTAAAATCACCAAATATGTATTTGACTGGTGAGGTAAGGGAAAATGTGCGCACTGTAGGAAGTAAAACAGTTCAATATTTAGTTGTTACCTTAAAGCTTATTAATCTGAAAACACAGGTGGTTGAATGGCAAGATCAACAAGAATTTTTAAAGTCAGCCAGCAAAAAGAAAATAACATTTTAATACGGAGTAATTTGCATGAGGCAAAAGCTTAAATCTTGTTGCATTGTATTTCTGCTGGTATCAGTGGTAACATGTGCCAGTTATGACTATAACAAACAAATTGGCGAAATTGAAAAATTATTTTACTCCGGTCAATATAAGGAGGCAGCCAATAAACTGCTCCCTACAATAAATACAAAATCAAAAGATCAGCTTTTATACATGATGGAATGCGGTTTGATTTTGCAGGTTGCAGGAGATTATGAAAACAGCAACAAAGTTTTTACCGAAGCAGCTAAGATAGCCGACCAGATAACCATCAGTGTAAGTAAACAAGCTGCATCATTGCTACTGAATGAAACAACTACTGATTACAACGGTGAAGATTTTGAGAGGGTTCTTATACACATGTATCTTGGAATCAACTATCTTATGCTCAGCAAACCTGATGAAGCACGCGTTGAATTTAAAAAAGTCAACGATATGTTAAGGGACATAAGTGTAACAACGGGGAAATCATATAAGCAGAATTTAATGGCAAAGTATCTGACAGCCATTGCCTTTGAACAGATTGCAGATAAGGATAACGACATGAATGATCGTGAATTTGCCTATATAGAATACAAGCAAATTTACGAGCTCAATCCTGCTCTGGATCTTGTTTACCGTGATTTGCAAAGGCTTGCAAAACAATTAGGAGATGCTGACGATTATAACATGTGGATTGGCAAATTTGGTAAACGTGATACAATGCCAAAAGGTGCTGGTGAGCTTATTGTTATAGTACAAAATGGAAAAGGTGCTATCAAAAAATCCCGCGGTTCACTTCTGTCAGATCAGGCTATGAAGTCTTCAATTCAGGTAACGCTCAATAGCATGTCATTAGAAGAAGGCGTCACTATTGCTGGAGTTATGATAGCTCTTAAAAATATAGAAAATCCAATACCAAAGTTTGTAAAACGCGGGGGTACAATAAACTATCTGATTGCTACTGTTAACGGCAAAGATATTGAACGGAGTTATATGCTAGAAGATATTGCAACTACCGCAGTTAAAACCCTGGAAGACGATTATGGGCGAATATATGCTAAAGTAGCCGCTGGCATTGCAGTAAAAGCTGCAGCATCCGTTGCAGCAGGATATGCTGCAAAAAAATTAGCTGAACAGTCAGATGATCTCAAGGGTTTTTCTGGCGTAATTGGTATGGTAGCGGGTGCTGGCGTTGGCGTAGGTTTACTATCACAGATAAAACCTGATTTGCGGTGTTGGCATACTCTGCCTGAAAATTTCCAGCTAAGCAGATTATTCCTCCCACCGGGCACTTACACAATCACCTTTAAATATGTTGATAATGCAGGCAATATCATTTCAACACAAACTGAAACAATTACTATAGAAAAGGGAAAGAAGGTTTTCCTCAACAAACGTATAGTATCTGCTAAAATTCCTGATAAGGGTGGTCAAAGATTTTCAGCTATTACTGAATCAGGAAAAGGCTACTTAGGTGCTAAGGTACAACCTATCACTGGAGAGAAAGCCCGTGAACTTGGGCTTTCAAACTCTTTGGGTGCTTACGTTGATACTATTATGCCTGATAGCCCTGCTGCACAATCAGGCATCCAGCCTCATGATGTCATTATAGCAGTTGATGAAAAAACTATTCAAAATCCTCAGGATTTAATCCAGGTGGTTAGAAATTCCTCAGCAGGTAAAACACTCAAGCTGACACTGATTCGTGACAAATCCAAAATGGTAATCCCGGTAACACTAACACAAGTACCGGAAAGGTTAAATGGAGTCACTTCATCTGATGCAAACATGACTATTAAAGATGTTACACAAGAAAGCTTTGCCCGCGAAGTGCTGCAATGGAGAGGCAAAGTAGTTGTACATTTTTGGGCACCATGGTGCCGCCCATGTATGCGTCAGAATGCTGTTTTAGAAAACCTTTCAAAATCATCTTCTCAAGCAAAATTTGTTACAATAAATGCAGATGAAAATCAGCAGATTGTCAAACGATACAATATTGATGCAATCCCCACAATACTCCTCTTTGAAAATGGTAAAGTTATAGAGAAAATGGCAGGCTTCCAATCCACTGATACTCTCCAGGCAAAACTTTCACAGTAACACTATTTTTTTTATATTTTTATTGCAAAAAAATACTTATGTTTTGACATGGTTAACCATGGCGGTACCTTTTATGAGTAGTGAAGATAATGGTGCAACACATATAAATACTACAACTTTGCAAACAGCATCAAATATGGTGCTCATGTTTCAATTACCTGCATGCGTTATCAGCATTTCCGGAGAAGTGATAGCATTGAATACACCCTTCTCTGATTTAATTAATACAAACCAGCTATGTCTTGATATTACCCATCCCTTTTATCCCGAATATCGCAAACAGATAGCAACATCTTATTTAAAAGCATTAAAAGGGATATCCAAACAATGTTTTGCTGTATTTCGTAACAAAGACAATCAAAGGATATCCGCCGAATTGTACATTTTCCCCGTATTTCAAGAAAACAGCATTGTAGCACTTTTTGTAATTTTGCAGATAGTTGATGGAAGGATTCTGTCATTTGACAAATCAACTGAAACATTGATAAATGACCTTGATAAAAATTATGAGTCGCAACTTTATGAATATTCCCCATTTCCAATTTTACAGATTGATCAATCTGGCAATATAATAAAAGCCAGTTCATCAATCCAGGAACTTATTGGTTATGAGGTAGATGATTTAAAACAAAATAGGAATTTATTATACCGGGCAATGAATCACTACGATTTTAATAAAATGCGTATAGCACTATCGCAAATATTTAATGGAACTATAGCATATAAACGCATAGGTGAAATACGATTTATAACTAAAGAAAAAGATGAAAAGTGGGTTAACGCATCATGCTATCTTAACCATTCACCTGATTTTCAACCTGTTGTAGAAATAATATTAGAAGATATTACACGAATTAAACGACTTGAGTATCAAATACAGCAGCTTAGTAGATTCCATATCATTGGTGACCTTACCAAGGGATTTCTCCATTCATTCAATAATATCATTAATGTTTTGTTAAACAAATCACAATGGTTACTGCAGATTACTGAAAAACCTCCTGTGCATGAAGGACTTAAACTAATCATAAAAACTGCTGAAGAAGGCATACAACAGGTACGTCGGATTGAAGAATTTATTGGAAGAGATAAGTTAGAAGAAAAAACTAATATTAATATTGTTGAAGCGGTAGAAGATGCAATAGAATTTGCAAAAATACAATTCAAGGTAGATGAAGCCAGCAAACGAAGATATATATCTATTGAAAGGCGATATTTCTCTCTC
>JAKPOE010000420.1 GCA_029548025.1 Spirochaetota bacterium | reverse complement strand
GATAAAACTTTTGTCGCCCAACAAAAGAAAATATGAAAAAAAAATTCCAACCCCATTTATTAAATATCAATTCCATCCCTACAAGATTTGAAGAAATTTTACCATGAAGAATGCAGAACTTATCAAGTAAGCATAATGTGGTTACTACGGGATTAAGCTGCAAAAACAATTATGAAGAATACAAACCTATTTTGTGCTAATAAACCATCCACACAATTCCCACCTTTTATAAAGGGGGGGAACACAAGGGGGGTTAAGTATTGTGAAATGCACGGCGCATTTGGATGCAGGCGCATGATTGGTCAGCCTGCCGCACACAACCATTACACAGCTTCGTTGTCAGGACAGGCGGGAAATACCGTGGTGCGCCTGCAGTTAATTTTTTATATTGACAAGTAGCGATTATCCATAAGATTGATGAAAACTTGAATGGTGATACATGTATGAAAACAAGAGCATTGCTTTTTGATTTTGATGGAACACTTGTTGATACTATGGAAGGATTTGCTGATATTGCCGGTGAAGTAATACACCAATTCCATCCTGCAATTTCCTATGAAGAGGCGCGACGTAGATATTTAGAAACCTCAGGCGTTCCATTTTTTCAACAACTGGAAATAATTTTACCGGGTGATCCAACAAACAGCAAAAAAGCAGCTATATTTGAGGAAACAAAGAAAGAGGGCTTTTTCAGATCAACATTTTCTGAGGAAGTGCGGTTTGTTATTACACAATTACGGGGAAAAGGTATACTGGTTGGTGTTTCATCAAATAATTTTCAGTATCTTATTGAACAGTTTATAGAAAGAGAAGGACTGCAATTTGATATAATCCTTGGATTTAAGGATGGATTTGAAAAGGGTAAGCACCATTTTGAATATGTACTGCAACATTTTCAATTAAAAAAAGATGAATTGACATTTGTTGGAGATTCCCTAAAAGATGCAGAAAAGGCTATAAGCAATGACATTTCATTTATAGGTTTATGCGGCACATTTACAAAGGAGCAATTTTTAGATAAGTATCCCAATATAATTACCATCAATTCATTAAAGGAGTTGTTAGATATATGCGAGCGATAGTTCTGGCAGCAGGAACTGGCAGCAGGCTGGGCGAGATGACAAAAAATAAAACCAAAGGCATGGTGCGTGTCAATGGTAAACCGCTTATAGATTATCTATTTGAATTTTTTGAATTGGATTTTTTTGATGAAATTATAGTTGTAGGCGGTTTTGCATTTGATGAACTTAATAGCCACCTTTCAGGAAAAAATATTGATAATATAAAAATTCTTGAAAATAAAGATTACCTTAAAGGAAATATCTTTACATTGATTACTGCATTAAAAACATTTGCTCATGATTCCTTTTTAATCACCAATGTTGATCACATCTACCCAAAATCAATGTTTCAACGGATGAAACAATCGCTTTATAAAATTACTGCAATGTGTGATTTTGATCGTACATTGGGATTGGATGACATGAAAGTAAAGCTGCTTGCTGACAAAAAAACTATTGCCCACATCAGTAAACAGCTTACTGATTTTGATTGCGGTTATATTGGTATGACCTATGTTGATAAAAGTATGGAAATAGCTTATAGAGATGCTGCGTACAAAGCAATTGAGCGGTATGGCGAAAAAGCCGTGGTTGAAAATATTGTCCAGATATTGGCTGAAAATCCAAAAGTTGCTCCTGTAATCTGTGATTTATCAGGTTTTGGCTGGTACGAGGTGGATGACGAAAATGATCTCATAAAAGCTGAAAAAGGACTTTTACAAAATCAAAATTTTAATTGATAGTAACTATCTACCATATAAACATTATTGGATTGAGCATTTTACCATGCTGTAACAGCATAAAATGCAGGTGAGGACCGGTGGACCGTCCTGTAGAGCCAACCGTACCAATGACTGAATTGTTTGTCACAAAATCACCTTTTTGCGCAAATATTTTTTGGCAGTGCCCGTACCAGCTTTCGTATCCTTCATCATGTTGAATGATGATGGTAAAACCATAACCATCAAGCCAGCCGGTAAAATTTACAAATCCATTCCTTACAGGGTTTATTGGTGTTCCCATCGGTGCGCAGATATCAATGCCATTGTGGAATGCCATGCCATGCTCTAATGGGTCAACCCTATCGCCGTACATTGATGTGTATCGGCCATTGATGGGGGATTGGAATTTTTGCCGTAAGGTATATAATTTTTCTATTTTATCATTAACAGCAATTGGCTTCGCATGTTTTATAAAGGCAAAACGTATATCATCCATTGCCAGAAGCTCAAAGGGGTGGTGTAGATAGTGCCCCTTAATGTTTGTTGTACCATTTATAGACAGTTTTGCCAGCCATGCATCATAGAAATGCCTGCAGGGGATGAGCAGTCCATCCTGATGAGGAATAACAACCTGTGTCCCTGCCTTTGCCAGTAATGAATCCAGATGCGGGTTGGCACCAATAAATGTATCAATGCTTATTCTATAGCGCTGGATGACATCCCAGTATGATTCACCTTCACGCATTGTATAAATGGTCAATGTTACACCGGGATTATAGGGGTATTTTTTTAGAATTGTGATGTATGCGTCTGCATCTTTAAAGAGTAAAAAGCCATTTTTTTTATAAACCGCATCATCGGGTATTTTTACTGGTTCTTTTACAAAATAGCATATAATATTGCCAGCAATAAAAATAAAAACCATAACAGGGATAAGTACTTTTATAGCTTTTTTTATCTGCCATACATGATAGTTAGTAAGCATTTACTTACCTCCAAGCGTTCTGGATTTCAGAAATGCAGCTTCAATGGCATCCATTATAATTCCGGAAAATCCATGTTTTTCAAGAACATGTATCGCATCAATGGTAGTGCCGGCCGGGGAAGCTACCTTCCCCCGTAAAACAATTGGCTCTTCGCCCTGCAATACCATCGTAGCTGAACCTAACACCGTTTGGGCTGCCAGTGTCACGGCGTTATCGCGTGTAAGTCCTGATTTAACCCCCGCATCCGCCATTGCCTGTATCAATGTGAAAACATATGCCGGACCGCTTCCCGAAACAGCAGTAACAGCATCCATCAACTGCTCGGAAACTACCATGACTCTGCCCAGCGCTCCAAAGATTTGCTGTGCAATCTCCACATCATCGTTATTGGCGGATGTCGTTGATAGTACGGTCATCCCTTCGCCAACAAGGGCAGGCATATTGGGCATGCACCTGATTATACGGAAACTATCGCCCAGCCATTCGGAAAGCTTGTGAAGTGTGATACCGGCAGCTATTGAAATGATAAGCTTGTTTTTGGTTGTACTCTTTAGCTCGCTGGCTACCGACGCAACAATTGCAGGTTTTACGGCAATGATGATAACGTCACTTTTGTGCGATAGCTCCTGAATTGAGCTGGCAGTACTTATTGATAGTGTGCTGGTAAGTGAAGTCATTGCCTGACTGCTGATATCGTAACCAATAATATTTTTTGGATCAATGATTCTGGAAAGCCCTGTACCGATAGCACCGCCCATATTCCCCAGACCAATGATACCGATTGTTGTTTTTTGTATATTCATTGCGATATCCTTTTACCAAAAATTGCTGTTCCAATTCTAAGCATGGTAGAGCCTTCTTCAATTGCTATATCGTAATCACCTGACATCCCCATCGATAGCTCATGTAATGAAGTTCCAAGCTTTATATTTATTTCATCCCGTAATGTTCTCAATAATGCAAATGCATTCCGTATTGCTGAACGGTCATCGGTCAAAGGACCTACCGTCATGAAACCATGACATTGGATATTGTGTAAATCCAGAATAGATTTGCATAATGCAATGGCTTGTGACGGAACAACGCCAAATTTTGATTCTTCACCCGAGGTGTTAACCTCAATTAAAATCTTCTGGATTGTATCAATCTTTTTTGCTTCTTTGTCAACCTCAATTGCGGTTGATAGCCTGTCAATGGAATGAATGCAATCAAACAGTTTTACGGCGTCTTTTGCCTTGTTTGACTGAAGATGTCCAACAAGGTGAAATGTAAAATTACCCTTTAATTGCGGAATCTTTGCTTTTGCTTCCTGCACCCTGTTTTCGCCAAATAAAGTAATGCCATTATCGATAGCTTCCTGGATAATTTCAGGGGGGAATGTTTTGCTTACAGCTATAAGTGTAATATCATCAGGGTTCCTGTTGCACCGAAGGGCAATATTTTTTATTTCAGACTGGATGTAATGATAGTTGTCAACGATGCTCATAGCGTTAAATTGGCAAAACCTTTTTTAAATAGTAGCTATAGCTATTTCAATGATTGATGCTTTGTTTTGTATGATATTTTTGCTGCACCTGATGATACAATCATAAAAAAACGGCTATTTACTCATTAATATTAATTATTTGTATGGTAATTTATAAAGTCAAACACTTTTTAACAAAATGCAATACCTTCATCAAAAAGAAAATAGTGATTGTACACTATCATTTTACAAAAAAAATGTAAAGCCTTTAATGAAAAGCAACGCACTTTCAATTTTATAAAAACAACATTTTCCGGTAAAATTTTATGAATTATAAAATTTTGTATTGACAATATTAAATGAAAATTTAAAAGTTATTATTGTACTTATCATAATAAACTTTCATTTTTGAGGTGAGTGATGGATGAATTAATTCTATATCTGATTAGTGAATATCATACAGCGGTAATGCATACTCTTACTATCATTTCTGTTATGGCAGTGTGGGTGGTCATCTGTGGATGTATCCGTTTTGGTATAGCCGTTTATAGAAGGGCAAAGGGCATTTATCCACCCGCTGAAAGCTTGCGAGAAGGGCATTAATTCAATAGTTTTTATACTAATTTATAAAAAGCGATGCACTGTCATCGCTTTTTTTATAAGGCAAAAACATTATGAAATGTAAAAAGTGCGGAAACAAGATACCATTGTTGATTGAAATATGCCCTTATTGTGGATATGAATTCCATGCAACTCATCATAAAAATGTGCACAATGACAATGCAAATACAGCTGAAGATGCTGTGCATGATGATAGAGCAGATGATACTCAAAAAATTTTAAATGATATTAAAAATATTAAAAATTATGAAAGCAATAACATAGGTAGTATTGCGATTTTAATCATTTCCATCCTTTTGTTTTTTTCTATTGGTTATGCCAAACATCCTTTAAAAGATACCATTATCGTTATTATTGTTTTGTTGCTACACGAGTTTGGACATTTACTTGGCATGATGATTTTTAAATATAAAAATATAAAGATGTTCTTTATACCTTTTTTTGGTGCAGCTGTAAGTGGTTTAAAATTAAATAAAGATGGTTTTAATGAAGCTATCATATCATTACTTGGTCCCATGCCTGGCATATTGATTGCCATAGCATGTATGTTTTTTTTTAAAAATAATGATAATCTTAATCAAATAGCAGCATCGCTTATATTTATTAACGGGTTTAACTTACTGCCTATTTACCCTCTTGATGGTGGCAGGATAATGGATATCATTTTTCAAAGGTCAATGGTAGCTCAATTATTATTTAGAATAGTAACATCGCTGGCACTTATTTATTTAGCAGTTTTTTCCCATACATTGTTATTGGCATTTGTTGGGATTATCATTATTCTATCGATTCCCGATAACTATCGTACCAATAAAGCAGTAAAAGCTTTGAAGGCTGATATACCAGCTACGGTGTCCATTGAAAATGAGGATAAAGTGTTGCAAGACAACATTGGTATAATATATGCAACAGTTAAAGCTATTTTCCCCAAGGTTAAGGGCAAGCGATATGCCAATATAATACTTGCGGTATGGGATAAGCTAACTTTTAAAGCACCAAATTTTATTAAAAGTTTGATTATTACTATTATATATGGTATGTCAATTGCAATGTTAGTAGTATCCACTGCATTATTTTATTTTAACTATAGCCGTAGTCATAGCCGATTGGAAAGCAGTATTGTTTCTATGGTTGATGATAGCGGCAATCATTATCAATTGCAGCAGATTAAGTATCACAACAAATTACTGTACGAAATTCAGGTACATAATGATCTTTATCATGGGTTTTGTAAGGAATATTCGCCAATAACAAATAAAGTTGTAACCGAGGGTTATTGGTATAAGGGTAAATGGGATAAAGAGTGGAAATTTTATAATAGTAAAGGTGAAGTTTACAGGATTGATTTTTTTGACAGGGGAACATTCAAATTTCGTAGTGAATTTATTAATGGTACCTTGCAAATTATAAAATTTGAAGAACTCAATAATAACGATAAAATGAAATTCAAAAATCATGAACAGGCAAAACCCCTTGGACCTAACAATGTTCATGTAAGTACTGATATAGTACAGTAATGGGAGGATTGATATGATTGAAAATATTACCTTTACCTATAAGGATGGTTTACTTTCTCCAGGGGATATAACCGTGTATGCGTTATCAACCTGTGGACATTGTAAACGTGCATTAAAGTTTCTTGATGACAATTCTGTAAAGTATAAATTTGTTTATGTTGATCTATTGCCATCAGAGGAAAAGAACAATATAAAGGACTATCTGGCAAAAAAATCAAACATGTATGTTGCATTTCCGTTTTTAGTTATTGATGATACCACATTTTTCACGGGTTTTATTGAAGAAGAATGGCGACGATTATTAAAAATGGAGTAGTAAACAATGATGAAAACAAAAACATTACAGGACACCCTGCAATTTGCTCAGATGGTTGCTGGCAAGCATGGCTGGGTATTGCATCCTGATAAGGAATTTCTTGATATTCTGGTTGAAGGATTAACAACAAATTATAATCGATATGGCTATTTTTCATGCCCATGCCGGGACGCTGACGGCATACGAGAAAAGGATAAGGATATTATATGTCCCTGCGAATACTGCGCACCTGATATACAGGAATACGGCAGCTGTTACTGTGGCTTATATAATGATCCGCTATTTATAAAAAATGGTGGTTACCCGGAAAGCATCCCTGAACGCCGCCAGTTTAAAAATTTTATTTAATTATTGTAATATTTCTCTTGATTTTTCATGTGTTCATAGTATTGTAGTACTAAGTATGATGTTCTTAAAAGCAGGGGTGGTTTGTGTGGATACACAGGCCTGAGAGTATACCCGTTGAACCTGAACTGGGTAATGCCAGCGGAGGGAGCAGTTTGTACAATGCTTTTATAATAGTATTAATGTAAAAAAACCGCTCAATCGCTGAGCGGTTTTTTTGTTGTGGGGGTTACCTGTATGACACAATTAGATTACGCAAAACAGGGTATCATAACTGACGCCATGAAACAGGCAGCAGCATTTGAAGGTATGAAACCCGAAGAACTTTTGCAATTAATGGCAAAGGGGTGGGCTGTTATTCCAAAAAATATAAAGCGGAATTTCAATGTACGAGCAATAGGGAAGGGATTGCTTACCAAGGTTAATGCTAACATTGGAACTTCAACCGACCATGGTGATATTGATGAAGAATGCAAAAAATTGGAAACAGCGGTGTATTATGGTGCTGATAGTGTTATGGATCTTTCGACCGGCGGCAATCTAACAGCAATACGTACAATGATACTACAAAATGCAAATGTTATGGTTGGTGCAGTACCTATTTACCGGGTTGCTGCTGAGCTTGCCGCTAACAATAGGTCAATACTCCACATGTCGCACAATCAGCTTTTTGAAGCAATTGAAGAGCAATGTCAAAATGGTATTGATTACATGACTGTCCATTGTGGAGTTACGCAAAAAAGTATGGAATTGGCATCCAGGCAAAGAAGGGTTATGGGCATAGTAAGCCGTGGAGGCTCATTGCTTTCAGCATGGATGAAGCATCATAAAAGGGAAAATCCACTTTATGAGGACTATGAAAAATTATGTGCGATAGCTCATAAGTATGATGTCACGCTTAGTTTAGGTGATGGACTGCGCCCGGGTGCAACAGCCGATGCAACAGATGCTGCTCAGATAGAAGAACTTATTTTATTAGGTGACCTTGTACAAAGAGCCCGTGATGCAGGAGTGCAGGTGATAGTTGAGGGACCGGGGCATGTTCCAATGGAACAGATAGCGGCAAACATTGTGTTACAAAAAAGAATCTGTGATAATGCTCCATTCTATGTGCTGGGACCGCTGACAACCGATATTGCCCCGGGATATGATCATATTGTGGGAGCAATTGGAGGAGCTATCGCTGCCTATGCTGGCGCTGATTTTTTGTGTTATGTTACCCCTGCTGAGCATCTATGCCTTCCATCGGTTGATGATGTGCGGCTGGGAGTAATTGGAACGCGTATTGCAGCTCATTCGGCTGATATTGCAAAGGGCATACCCAAAGCGCTGCAGCAGGATTTGGAAATGTCACAATTCAGAAAATCCTTAAACTGGGAAGGGATGATAAGCAGGGCAATTGACCCGGATATGGCAAAACAACGGCGCAGTAACAGTGAAGATTATAATGAAAAGGTATGCACAATGTGCGGTAAGCTCTGTGCTATTACCATACACAATGAATGTGAATTATTGCATCATGATGGAGATGTTGCGAAATAGTGAAGAATCTTAGTGCAGCATGTCATTCTGAACGAAGTGAAGAATCTGTCGTTATGGTAAAGCATAGATTCTTCAGTTGCTAACAGTACTATACTATTTTTTTGGAGTAACACAATGAATCTACATGAATATGCCGGAGAAACCTTAAAAAAAATCAGAGCACAAAAACCACTCATTCATAATATTACCAATTATGTGGTTATGAATTATACTGCAAATGCCCTGTTAGCTTGTGGCGCTTCCCCGGTTATGGCACATGCCTATAATGAGGTACGTGATATGGTTGGTATTGCAGATGCTCTTGTTATTAATATTGGCACCCTTGAAGAAGAATGGATTCGTTCTATGATTATTGCTGCCAGCGAAGCAAATAAAAAGGGAATCCCAATCATTCTTGACCCCGTTGGAGCAGGTGCAACAAAATTCCGAACTACAGCTGCATTGAGGATTTTACGCGCAGCTAAAATTTCTGTTATTCGTGGTAATGCTTCTGAGATTTTAGCTTTGACCGATAGTAGCTCACAAACAAAAGGTGTTGATTCACAACATGGAGTTGATGAAGCAACTGATGTTGCAGTGGAACTATCGTTACGCTACAACGCAGTTGTTGCAGTAACAGGAGTTACTGATGTTGTCACTGATGGAAATGCAGCAATAAAAGTAAGCAATGGCCATTCAATGATGCGTTATGTAACAGGAACGGGCTGTGCCGCGACAGCATTGATTGGAACATTTTGTGCAGTTGAAAGTGACCATTTAAAATCGGCTGCATCGGCACTGGCGTATTTTGGTATTGCTGGTGAACTGGCAGCAAAAGAAGCAATGACGCCGGGCAGCTTTATGATTGCTTTACTGGATAAACTGTATGCAATAACTCCTGTAGAGTTGGAGCAATATGCAAAATTTGCTATATAAGTATGAGGTAATTACAATGAAACGTTTTACATCTTCATTATATTTAGTGACCGACAGAGGATTGGCAAAAAAGCCTATTGAAATACTTGTTGAAGAAGCTATACGGGGAGGAGTGGATTGCGTACAGTTGCGGGAAAAAAATATTGCTACAAAACATTTTGTTGCACTGGCAAAAACCGTTAAAAATATTACTATCAGATATAATGTTCCTTTAATAATTAATGATCGTATAGATGTGGCGCTGGCAGTAGATGCTGATGGTATCCATTTAGGGCAGGATGACATGCCATTGACAAATGCTCGAAAATTGCTTCCTCATAAAATGATCATTGGCATAACGGTTTCTACAATTAATGAGGCAATTGAAGCACAAAAAGGTGGAGCTGATTATATAGGTGCAAGCCCTGTGTTTGCCACCCCAACTAAAACTGATACCGCAGCGCCGTTAGGATTGGAAGGATTGCAGGAAATAAAAGATGCTGTAACGATACCCGTTGTTGCCATTGGCGGTATAAATCTTCACAATGCTGAAGATGTTTTACTCCATGGAGCTGACTGTTTAGCTGTTGTTTCAGCCATTGTTTGTGCGGATAATCCCTGCCAGGCAGCAGCCAATCTTGCAGCAATCATAAAAAAGTTAAGGAAATCAAATCATGAAACTGAATGATATCGGTGAATTTGGTTTTATTAAGCGGATAACCCCCGACACCATTTATGATGATAGAAATGTATTGCGCGCTATAGGTGACGATGCAGCCGTATTTACTGTGAGTCACGATGAATGTATAGTGCTTACCACTGATTTGCTTGTGGAAAGAATTCACTTTATAAAAGAAACCATTGCGGGTTACCAGCTGGGCTACAAATCGCTGGCGGTTAACCTGAGTGATATTGCAGCTATGGGAGCTAAACCTCAGCATGCCTTTGTAAGCATAGGAATCCCAATAGAAACACCGCTTGCGTATCTGGATGAACTATACAGGGGGATGAAACAATTAGCTCAACTGTATAGTGTCAATATACTGGGTGGGGACACAACATCTTCAAAAACTGATTTAATCATTAATGTTGCAGTTACAGGAGTTGCAAAAAAAAATAGCATATTATATCGTAATACCGCAAAAGCTGGTGATGCTATCTATTGTACAGGCTTTCTGGGTGATAGCAGGGCGGGATTGGATTTTATTTTACAAAATAAAAAACCACAGCATGACTATGAAAAAAAGTTGCTCCATGCGCATACATTACCACGACCTCATGTTGAAGAGGGTTTGTTTTTAAGTAATACAGGTGCAGTCCATTCCTGTATAGATGTAAGCGATGGATTAAGCTCTGATCTTATGCACATTGCGGAGGAAAGTAACGTGGGATTTATAGTAGATGAAAAATCCATACCAATTTCACCCCAGTTGCAACAGTACTGCGATGATAATGCATTAAACGCTATTGACTATGCATTGTCGGGCGGCGAAGATTATGTACTGGTTTGCACTGTTGATGAAAAGATTTCGTTGCAATTAGAAAAAAATTTTTATAATACATTTAATAGAGCAATCTATAAAATAGGAATAATAACACATGATAAAAAGTATGTAATGAAAAAGAGAGATGGCTCACTGATTAATATTAAACCAGGCGGATGGGACCACTTTGCATAACTAAAATATTATTTTAATTTATTGACTATCTCAGCTAAATTTTTTACCATAGGGCCATCTTTCCGCCATACATGACAGGTGTCTATCAAATATTGAGACATTGAGCCGCCACTATCAAATTCTTTTGAAACCGGTTGTTGAGCTTTCATAGCCCAGTAACTCTGAACAGCGGCAGGCCCCATAGCAAGAATACAATTTGTTACATGCGAACAACCTTTTGTACCGCCAATAGCATCTTTTACAGCTTTTGTAAAACCCTTTGTTATAGAAATCCCGTTTAATTTTTGAATATTATAATTTGCGTCTGCACATTCTTCGCGTGGATATTGTTTCATTGTTACCTGTATATCACTTATTACCAGGTTACTGCCGCTAACACGCATTGCAATGATCATATTGTGCAGTATGCCCGGGTTTTGTTTTTCTCCAGTTACCAGATAATTTTGACACAGGCGCGTGTCTTTGATTTCACCTTTAATAATAACTGAATCAGGTCCATCCTGATAACTAACTATATCGATGGTTCTAGAAAAAATTTTTTTTCTTTCCATAGTAACTTTCTCCTTATAATAAGCTTGCTACTATGTAATGAAAACCATATAATTTTTCAATTAAAATTCCGTGGAGAGTTATTGTATAATGTCCATTGATGAACTCAATACAGAAAACATAATTACAGCTATAATGTGATAAACAGATTTAAAGTATATTGGAAGATATATGTTACTTTTTCTATATAAATTATCATATATATATAGATATGTTTTGTAGTTATATATCAATAAAAGAATAAAAATGTTATATATAAATAATTGGTTGACAATGTATGGTAATAATTTTTAATATGGTGTTATATATGTTGTATTTCATTGTCCATCATTTTTACCAGTAAATGTATTCTTAATAATTATAATTTACAAAATGACACAGGAGGTTTGTATAATGGAAAAGATTTGGTTGAAATCTTATGCACCAGGTGTCCCGCATACCATCAAATATGATGAGATAACTGTTGTGCATGGTTTTGAAAGATCTGCAAAAGATTTCCCCAGTAAAAATGCAATGATCTTTCTGGATGCAAAAATTAGTTTTAAAAAGATGCAGTCAATGGTTAATAAAATTGCCAATGCATTGATTGATTTTGGTGTTAAACCGGGAGATAAAGTGGCAATGCTCATGCCAAACATGCCGCAGATAGTCATTGGTTCATATGCAGCATGGAAGATAGGAGCAGTAGTGGTTATGAATAATCCGCTATATACGGATCATGAATTGGAACACCAGTTGAATAACTCAGAATCAACAGTGCTCATTACCCTTGATCTGTTAGGTCCCCGTATGATTGCATTACGACCTAAAACACAGGTGAAAAAGATTATTGTAGCTCATATCCGTGACCATTTGGGATTTCCTAAAAAACAGCTTTTACCAATTGTTGCCAAAGCCAATCATAAAAATATTCCTCCAACGCCAGAGGTATATGAATGGACAGATCTTTTAAAAAAGTATCCTGATAAAGATCCAGGAAATATGGCTAAATTTAATGATCTGGCAACTTTGCAGTATACGGGTGGTACAACTGCTGTTAGTAAGGGTGCAATGCTTTCACATAAAAACCTTTCATCGAATGTACAGCAAATAAAGGCATGGTTTCCTGAATTTAAACGTGGTGAATTGACCAGTATTGGGGTGTTGCCATATTTCCACTCATTTGGCATGACAACGGTTATGAATATTAGTGCATTTTATGGATGGACTCAGGTTTTAATACCACGTCCTGAGGCAGGAGCAGTTTTAGACGCATTAATAAAACATAAAGTTGATTTTATGCCTGCTGTTCCAACGTTCTATGTTGGGCTTTTAAACCATCCAAAGATTAAAGAATCCGATATTTCAACTATCAAAGGTTGTTTTTCAGGTGCCGCTCCGTTGCCAGTTGATGTTATTAGAGAGTTTGAAGCAAAAACAGGTGCACCTATATGCGAAGGATACGGCTTATCCGAAACAACTCCTGTTGTAACAATCAATCCTTATGGTGGAAAGACAATTCCGGGTTCCATTGGTTTGCCAATTCCTGATACTGATTGTAAGATAGTTGATCTGGATGAGGGGACAAAAGAGATGAAGATTGGAGAGGAAGGTGAATTATGTGTTCGTGGACCACAGGTAATGAGCGGATATTACAAGATGCCTGATGAAACTGCAAAGGCATTACGTGATGGATGGCTCTATACCGGTGATATTGCTAAAGTGGATGAAAATGGATATTTCTATATTGTTGATAGAAAGAAAGATATGATCATTGCAGGTGGATACAATATTTACCCGCGTGACATTGATGAAGTTCTTTTTGAACATCCAAAGATTCTGGAAGCGTGTGCAATTGGAGTGCCGGACAAATATCGTGGGGAAACAGTTAAGGCATTTGTTGTACTTAAGCCTGGTGAAACAATGACCGAGCAGGAAGTCATAGATTATTGCAAAACAAAATTGGCGGCTTATAAAGTTCCTAAAATGGTTGAATTTATCAATGACCTGCCAAAAAGCAATGTTGGAAAGATATTGCGAAAAGAACTGCGTAAAATGGAATTAGAAAAAATGGAGAAAAAATAAGTTAGTTTGATTTATTTAATGCAATTTGTTTAAAAAACAAAGGGGCATAAACAAAGAATGCCCCTTTATTTTTTTTAAATAGTGATATACAACTATGTAATATATTGACATTGATCCATCATGGAGTGGAAAATATCCAACTGTTGTGGTGGTTTGTAATGACAGTTTAAATATAGTTCAATATGTCTATACTAAAAGCTTAAATAACATTATTTGTGCGATAGCTCTTTATAACAATTATTAGATTCAACAATTGGAATAGATGCACCGTTGATAATAAAAAATTATACCGGACATCGTGAGCATGAAAATAATTTTTTAAAATTGTTTTCAAGATATAAACTGGGAATGCATGCAGTAAACAGAAGACGTTATCCAACATTTTTTCCTGAGTTATTATATAATGAACTCAACAAGCTTAATTATGATTTTAAAAAAAATAATATTTATGAGGTATATTCTCATGCAACAATTTTGGTTTGTTTTAATGATATGAAAGTTTTACAATACAAATCCAATGTTAGTATTCAGGTACGTCGTAAAAATTTACTATTTTTATTTAATGCTATAAGTACATTAATTGACTGCATGATTATATTTCCAGTAACTATCGAGCATGCCAAGGGGAAAGAATTAAAAAATATGAAGACTTAATTGATGCACTTGTTTGTGTATATACTGTTTATTATTGTTTGCGCAATGATTGCAATTATTTTGACAGCAGCAAAGAAGGAATATTATTGGTGCTAAAATCACAACAGGCCATGTAAAAAGAATGTTGAAAAAATTTGAAAAAATTCTTGATTTCGTTATGGTAATATGATAGGTAAAATGCATTTTGTTAATTGCCCGGAATGACATTGTTGTTAAGTTTATATTTTTGGAGGATATTTGATATATGAACCAAAAAAACGGGTTTGCTAAAAAAGAGTTGTTTGCTGTTATCTTAATTGCATTGATGAATCTTTTTTTGTTTGCCGATCAAAATTTAATGGCTCCCAATTTAACACAGATTGCACATGATTTTGGCTTTAATGATGTGCAACGCGATGTCATGCTGGGCGGCCGCATTTCATTTGTATTCTGGATTCTGGGAGGATTAATAACATTAGCAATAGGCTATTTAACAGATAAGATATCACGGCGAAATTTATTTTTATTTGTTATCATAATTGGAGAAATCCCATGTTTCTTAACCGGTTTTGCCCAAAACTATGATCAGTTATTCTGGCTTAGAGCCTTAACCGGTATTGGCATTGGTGGTGCACTTCCCTTAACATTTTCAATTATTGGAGATTATTTTTCACATGAAAACAGGGCTGCTGCTTCTGCATGGATTGGATTGGCTCAAGGGCTTGGTATTGCTATAGGGCAACTTATGGCTGGTTTTATAGGGCCGGTATATGGCTGGCGCCTACCTTTTATTGTTGTTGCAATTCCAAATTTTATTTTAGCTTTCATATTTTTATTGCTTTTTAAAGAACCTCAGCGTGGAAAAACTGAAGAAAGTTTAAAAGAACTTATTGAAGAAGGGAAGGTTTACACAGGCAAAATTAACTGGCATGAATATAAATCGCTATTTAAAATAAAAACAAATATTCTGGTATTTCTCCAGGGGATACCTGGAACTGTACCATGGGGTGTTTTCTTTATTTTTCTCAATGATTTCTACTCACAGGATAAGGGTTACTCGGTTCAGATAGCTACACTTATTGTAATGACAGTAGGTGCTGCAGCAATATTAGGGGGATTTATTGGAGGATTTATTGGTAATTGGTTGTATAATATCAAACCCAAATATCTTCCAATGCTGTGCGGCATCTCAACGCTTATTGGCATTATTCCAATGGCATTGCTTCTTAACTACACTCCTCAGGTTATCATACCTGAGCCAGATCCAACCTTGCCATTAATTTATGGCTTTATTACCGGATTTATGGTAACTATCACCGGTCCCAATGTCCGTGCAATATTGTTGAATGTTAATACTCCAGAGACACGGGGTTCTATTTTTTCACTATTTAATCTCACAGATGATCTGGGTAAGGGTTTTGGACCTGTTGTTATAAGTGCACTCATTGTAATGTTTGGCCGTTTAATGGCATTTAACATAGCAAATCTTTTCTGGCTTTTATGTGGATTATTACTTTTAGTTATGGTTAAAACATTCCCCGAAGATGAAGCGCGCCTCAATGCAATTTTGAAAGAAAAAGCTGAAAAGATGAAGTAAAAATTAGTAAGGTGATATGATGAATCGTAAACTTTTGATTGCATTAACCATTTTTATCACAGGATATATTCTGGTTTATTCAATTGGTAAATTTTATATAGATTACCGATGGTTTTCTATTTATAATCATTTAGATATATTCTGGATTTTATTCTTGTCAAAATTTAATGTTCAAACAATTTTCTGGGGCATATTTATTGCACTGTTTATTCTTAATTTTATTTTGATACGAGTGCTGGGCGGTAAGGGGAGAATATTTACCAAAAACATCCTTGATAAAATCAAGATTCCGGGTTTTGGAACAACACGCAATTTGCTTTTTGTTATACTTATTGTTGGGGTTGTTGTTCTGGGCTTTTTTATGGGATTGTGGGCTTCAACTTACTGGAAAGAATATTTAATGTTTAAAAATGAGGTTGCTTTCACCGATTTCCCCAAAGAGCCTTTATTTAACATGGATATTGGTTTTTTTGTATTTTCCCTTCCTTTTTATAAATTTATATTTCGCTGGGTACTGGTTTCATTATCATTCATTACTATTTTTTCATTTTTTTTCCATATACTTAATAATG
This sequence comes from Spirochaetota bacterium, assembly GCA_029548025.1. The sequence goes on along the minus strand of JAKPOE010000420.1, from coordinate 397 downwards.
GCATTTTTTCACAAAATGGTAAGCTGGAATTTTCCAGGTTTGCCAGGGCTCATCTGTCAATTTTATTTGGTTTGATAGTTATAATTATTGCCTCTGGTTACCGGTTACTGGCTTATGATCTTTTATTTAACAACCGTACAAAATTTTTTGGTGCAGGATACGCCGATGTTCACGCAAAACTATTAGCGTATGACATATGTATGGTTATATCTGTTGTTGCAGCTATACTTCTCTTTGCTAATATCATCATCAGAAGTTTCAAAATGCCCATTATATTGTTAATAACACTATTACCCGTATATTTTGTATTTGGAACAATATTTCCAGCTTTGCAGCAACGATTTATTGTTGATCCCAACGAATTAGAAAAAGAAAAACCATATATACAACATAATAT
>JAKPOE010000415.1 GCA_029548025.1 Spirochaetota bacterium | reverse complement strand
ATTTATAAGTTACTATCGAACATATCATACAGGATACGCGAAACCAATAAACTTATTTCACAAAATTACGGCTGGGTAAGTGAATTGCGAAAGGCTATCTACACCGACAGGCTTACCGGCCTGTATAACCGACAGTACTGCGAAGAGCTATTCAGGGAAAATAAAGAATATGTCATTGCCATCGTAAAGCCTGATAAATTTAAGATGATAAATGACACCTGCGGACACAAAGCAGGTGATGTCACGCTTGTGGCAATAGCACAATCCCTGCGCAGAGCTCTACCGTTTGCCACACACATACGCTACAGGGGTGATGAGTTTATGATTGTGATAGCAGGTGATGCTGACATGAAAAAAACTGCTGCAGCAATTTCAGAAGCCATCAAAGCCATCGATATACATGCAATAACGGATGGAGCCATCAATGTCATTACGGCAAGTATTGGAATAAGTAAAAATACCATTACTCAACAGGCTATTGAAAATACGTATACAATAATGTGGTCAGCATATAACAATGGTGGCAATTCAATAGCAATGGAAGGTACAAAGTGAACAGCCTGGATACTTTACTGTCACAGGTAACTATTTTTCAAAGGCTCAGCAATGAAGAGTTATCTCAACTGGCACCCTATTTTACCAGAAATAATATTGGTAAGGACGATGTCATCTTTCATGAAGGGACGTATGGCAATGAGCTTTTCATTGTAGCTGATGGTGTCATTGCTGCATTTATAAAGCTGTCCGATAATTCTCTGCGTGAGGTTGCCCGTTTCAGTAAAGGAGATTTTTTTGGTGACATGGCAATCTTTGAAAACGATGTACGTTCAGCAACCTGTATTGCACAAACCAACTGCACCCTGCTTTCGCTTACCGCAGATGACTTCTTTGCCATAATGAACAATCATCCACCCATTGCTATTAAGATCATGTACGATATGCTTACGGTAATCTCACAACGACTTTTAAAAACTGGATCATTTTTAACCGAAATGATTCAATGGGGCGAGGCAGCACGTAAGCGTTCAATTATTGATGAGTTTACCGGTGTTTACAACCGCAGTTATTTTGAAGATACTATTGCACTTTTGATAACACAGGAAAAACCATTCTGCCTCATTATGATTGACCTTGATTATTTCCGAAAGATCAATGAACAGTTTGATCATCAAGTTGGCGACCGCGCAATACTTGCTATAGTCAATGTGCTTAAAAAAATATTTAAAGAATCCGATGCAATATGCCGCTACGGTGGCGATGAATTTGCTATCATTGTCAATGGCAACAATATTGATGAAGCATTCAATTTTGCTGAACAAGCCAGAGTACGTGTTCATCATATAAATTGCCATGAATTGGGAATGCCCAACTTTACGCTTTCCATCAGCATGGGGATTGCAGCATTCCCGCAATGTGGCAAAGACATCATACGTACAAAAGCAGATGAAGCGCTCTACATGGCAAAAGAGCGTGGCAGAAACTGTGTGGTTATTGCTTCGTAATATTACTTTTTCCGGTAAGCCTCAAAAAGATATTTTGCACCACGTGATTTATAAAAGCCCACTATCTTTTTACCATTTTCTTTATAGGTACCAACATAGTATTGTGTGAAATATTCTCGTGCGCCGGTTTTTAACCTTTCTTTTTCATTTGTCACTGAACGTGTAAAATAGAGTGTATTGTTTTTTATTACAACACCCTTTAATGGCTCCCATACACCATTTGCCCAATCAGGGAAGCGAACCGCCCCATAGAGTAATCCATCCTTAACCTGCAACACCAATATCCCATCGTGCCCCGAAGCGTTGATATGGTATGTACCTAAATAGAGTGGAGGAACATAAACGCTTTCAAAAGGACGGAACGTAATCTGGGCGATAGTTCCGGCAAGCATCACCTTGAATGAATGGGGTGATGTTTCTAAATTTTTATTTTGCGAGGAACTATCGCTTAAAAATCCAATAACAACATCGCCATATATGACAAGCCTTGTGGCATGATAGTATTGTTTGTGAGTGTCCTGTATGATAGCATTCTGAGTAATCGCCAATCCATAGATAAGCAGTACAACAAGTGCAGCAAGTATTCCCCCCGTAAACCATGCAATACATGATAGTACTCTTTTCATGGTAAACCACCCTTATTCCATGTTTATTTTAATTTTATTGTAACACCTTGATGAGCAGAGCATTAATCTTTTCTTTAACACATCGTGCAACAGTATCAATTGATGCATCCTCAAGGCTGTTGACAAAACACAACATAGCAATGCTTTGCGACAGCATCAGATTAAGGTGCCCGTCATCAGCGTTTTGTCTGAAATCAGTTCTGACGCCAATAACAGGTATCCCCTTTGCATAGGCATACCCTATTTCAAAGCTTGTACCGGAATCCGTATCACACCCATCCACTACTGCAACAACACACCATGCATTATCAAGTCCTTTTAAGCACTGCGTATATATCTCCGCAGATTTGCTGATTTTGGCACATTCTTTTTGGGGAAGGTACACCGCAAAACCAGCCTGCTCAATGTACAATGCCAGTGTTTCATTAAACTGCCTCTCGGCCGCTGTAAAAAGTGGTGCAGCAAAATAGATCCATTTGTCTTTTATATCCATATCGTTTTACTTATTTAAAAAATTTATTTCCATAGGTATTCACATAAACACAATCCATCAACTCTTTTCGAGGAGGTCCCTGCTTACCACTTACCTCTGGTTTCCCAACAGGTATCGTTACAACAACGGTGGTATCCTGTGGCACCTGTAATAGCTTGTTACATTGTTGATGATCGAAATAACCCACCACTACCGTGCCCAATCCCAGTTCATAAGCTTTTAAGCAGATATTTTGAACCGCCATACCTAAATCAAACATATACCAGTTTGCCAGAGCAGTAACATCCCTGCCTTCTTTACAACCCGAAACATTTGTTTTAGCACATGCCACAATGAGCGCTGAAGACGCCAATGAACATTTCCGTGCAGGATTGGTTGGCGAATATGTTCCAACAATCTTTTCAATTAATGATTTATCACGTACAACAATAAATTCCCATGGCTGTACATTAGCCCACGATGGTGCCATGCGTGCAGCTTCCAGTATCTGCACAATTTCTTCATCAGTAACATAATAATCAGTAAAACGCCTGATGCTCCTGCGTTCAACAATAGCTTGCTGTAATTCCATAGCTACCTCCTCATGTGGCATACAATATAAAAATGCATCAATGTTGATAGTATAAAATAGGCATTATTATGTAAAGCAAAAATGAATATTATAATGTATTTGTGCACAATCACACAAGAACATTTGTGGGATAGGTAACATGCACAATGCAACCATAGGAAATACAGAAAGAAATGTCAAAAAACGACCGGCTATAGAGTGCACAATATCAATATATCAGATGTATAAACACAGAACGCTTGCTTTATCGGCGTATCATGCATACACATTGAAGAACTGAAAAACAGCATGCTTTTCATCATCATGAGCATCACGCTTCTCACTCCTTTAAAGATACTACCAGAGAAGTTTTTGAATGTGATTTGATACAAAGAATTATTACACTTCTATTATTTATTATTGTCCCTATTTCATCTCATCACACATCGGGAAATTCCGGCTTCCGCTTTTCCAGGAAAGCTGAGACACCATGGAAGCATTCACCAGAGGCAATGAGAGCAATTGCCCGTTCGGCTTCCTCTTCCAGAGAGCTTTCGTATGAGATATTTCTGCTGTTTCGGACAAGCGCCAGCACATGACGTACCGCATGGGGGCCATTCTCGGCGATAAGATTGGCGATTTTGATAGCCTCATCAAGCGCAGTACCGGTATCGACGACACGGTTAACCAATCCCATTGAAAGTGCTTCATCGGATAGCACCTTCCGTGCAGTCAGAAGCAAATCTGCCGCTCTTGAAGCACCAATAAGCCTTGCCAGGGCTGCACCTCCTCCCCAATCGGACATGAGGCCAAGCTTTGTTTCCGAAAAACAGATAACGGCGTGCCGCGCCATTACCCTCAGATCGCACCTGATGGCAAGCTCTGCCCCTCCTCCGAAAGCATCGCCGTTCAATGCCGCGATAATGGGAACCGGCAGGGCAACAAACGCATCGACTGCCCTTCTTATACGGGTTATTGTTTCCCGAGCGGGCGCTATGTCCTTTGTGCTAACCGCATCCACAATTCTTTTCACCATGGGATTGTCAGGTTGTACGTCAAATCCTGCGCTGAAAGAGCGGTCTCCGCTTCCCGTTAGTATGATGCATCGCGGCAATGATTCGCCAAGCCTGGCGGCAACGTTCTCAAGCATGTCGAACATCACATCGTTAAAAGCATGGAGGCGCTTTGGCCTGTCGATCGTTACTATTGAAATTGAACCCTTTCGTTCAAGGATAATATTGTTCTCTGACATTGTACCCTCCTCACACATAAGGACCTGACACTTGCGCATCATTACGAAACAGCTCTCCTGGCGAATACAGAGGTTACCCTTTACTCACGAGCTTACCGGTGTCAGGGTTAACAGATGTTGCTTGTTAATGAATAACTATCTCCCATATTTGTCAAAAAGATTATTCATGCTCATAAAAAAATATAACCCAAAGCCTGCGCATTGATGTACACAAAGAAATCACATGAACAGGTCACTGCTTTAAAAAAAAATTGATGCAGTGATGTGTAACTTCATCCTTTTCATAATCAACAGTTATTGCATGATCACTCTTTGTAAGCCATATCAGATGTTTGTGCTCTGACCCCAGATGTTGATAGATATACTCAGCCGAATGTTTGGGGATAACTTTATCATTTTTTGATTGTATAATGAGCGATTGTGCAGCAACATCA
>JAKPOE010000425.1 GCA_029548025.1 Spirochaetota bacterium | reverse complement strand
TGGGAATATGTTCGACTTCGAGCAACAGCTATTATACACGCACCTATTAAATATTGGTAACATCATTTCTGAATTATCGCATAAGTCTATCCATTTCATTAAGTCAGCTTTGCGAGAATATAAGGAAAGCAGTAACCCTATTTGGATTGACATTGTAAACAAAAATGTAGCATGACACACGAAGAAGAAGAAAAGTACGCAATAGAGCATATTCTTAGTGATAAGATTGTGTCACATGAGTTTGTGAATTTCTTTCTTGGAAATTACATTGGTTCAGGAATAAGCAGATATGTATTTGATAATCCAATGGACCCGACAACTGTAATCAAGATAGATACGAGTAGATACAGCGCCAATGTGATAGAGTTTAATGTATGGCAACACGTAGAATACGTTGAATCTATTAACAAGTGGTTTGCTCCAGTAGTTATGATGTCAAAATGCGGCAGAATACTGATAATGAAAAAATGTAGTCCAGTATCAGATAGTAAATTACCAGATAAGGTGCCTGCATTTTTCACAGACATCAAAAAAGAGAATTTCGGTATGTATAAAAATCATGTATGCTGCCTTGATTATGCATCACATTTGCTGCTTGAAAAAGGAATGACAAACAGAATGCGTAAAGCTAAATGGTAACAATAAATAAAAAATAATGAATATTATAAGGATTATTTGGAACAAGATTAAACCAGGAAAAAGAGTTAAGCGCGAACTTCCGGTTATCCATGTACACACATTCAAAACAGGTGAACGGTTGTACACGTACCGGCCAGAGGATTACGGAAAAATATCATCACGTTATTACCGTAATATTCAGGAAGCTACAAATTACCTTCAAACTTTCTCATTGGCTAAAAACGAATGGGAAGCTGCTGTGACAGGCTGTAAGAATCTCATTGCAGATGCGCTGGAAAGCATAAATATGCAAGACAGAACTAAGGCGCTGCTTGACATCAATAGCACATTTGATTGGTTCTTAACCAAGGTGACCGGGTTAAAGAATGCAAATGAAACGATACTCGAATTTATGTTTTGCATGTTCTTCCTGCTGGAAGATGAACGGGAAACAGGTTACAGCGAGGTACACAATAAGCGGAAATTAGAATTGTTGAATCAGGATACGGAAAAGCGTGATTTTTTTTTGAGCAGTCTTCAACAAACTACAAACAACTTATTGCCTATCTCGAGAGAAGATACCCTGACG
>JAKPOE010000381.1 GCA_029548025.1 Spirochaetota bacterium | reverse complement strand
ACAGTGCATACTTAAAGACATGCTTCCCCCTGTCTGCTGACGGGTCAGGATAAACAGGTGAGCGCAGCAGATTAAGGCTGATAACACCTTCTTTAACCCTGTGCCCATACTTACAATCATTTATTAACGCAACTCCATAATTGCTGTTACTTACATCAACCCATTTATGCGCACAAATTTCATACTGTGCCCGTTCAAGCGACGTTCCATCTTTTGTACTTCTGCCATAGTGTCCAAACTGAATATCACACAAAACAGTATCATCAAACACCAGAGGCATAAAATCAGCACGCAGCATCTTGAACGTTTCATGGTAATCACATTCGGTATCAAACTCTATATAAGGTTTTCCGGCATACACTGTTACATCCTGCCGCAGGGTTGTTTTTTTATGGTTATAGTAATTTCTGCGCACCGCCATGGGACCATCTACAAATGTTTCACAATGAACCAGCGTTAGCGCTATCTTTTTCTTTTTGCGATAGTTGCTATCAATATCCCATGCATTGTAAAATTTCCATCTGTCGGTGTAAAGAATCAACTTATTGAAATAATCCCCGCAAACCTCCGTATTGTTAATTTTGTCAAACAGTGAAACTATATATCCTGCTTTCGAAAATTTTGCTTTGAGATAGTCATTCTCAATATAGTCGCTGCCACAGCTTACCGGGAATTCTGCAACCACCTCTTTCAGGGGAACTGAACTATATCCTGCAATTTCAGCACTATACCAGTGACTATCGACCTTAAAAAACTCCGTGCGCGCAAATGGTGCTGCATTAATACATGATTTCCCATGGCTATCATCAGAAAGATAACGAATACTGTTCTTGATTGCATCCTCAAGCTCAACCGTCATAGCCTCATAACGCATGGTGCTTTCATCATATACCCGCTTAACGCTTGAACCGGGTAAGATATCATGGAACTGATACAAAAGAACCTCTTTCCATATTCTGTCAAATAGCGCATGGGGATAGCTGTACCCTTTAAGATAAGCGCAGGCTGCAAGGTATTCACATTCATGGAGCAGCAATTCTAACTTCCGATTATAGTATTTGTTTTGAGCCTGCGTGGTGTAGGTGCCCTGATGTTTTTCCAGATACAGCTCGCCCTTATAAACAGGAAGCACATCCTTATAGTGTTCCAGCCGTTTAAAAAAATCGACCGCTCTTCCAAACTCCACCCGTGGCAACCATTGTACTGTTTGCTGGCGCTTGATAAGCTCAACGTGTGTCTGCGTTGGGCCACCTCCACCGTCGCCATTACCGTAAACAAGCAATGCCGTTCCCAACCTGTCCTTCTCAATGAAATTATCCAGAGCTTGCTTTACACACAGCGGTGTAGCACCACTGGTGTAATCGCCTTCCGGGGGCATGTGCGCCAGCACACTGCTTCCATCAATACCAACCCAGTTAAACGTTGTATGGGGAAATTTGTTATATTCATTCCATGCCAGCTTAATAGTGGCAAAATAGTGTATCCCGCATTTTTTTAAAATCTGCGGCAGATTTGCATTAAATCCAAATGCATCCGGCAACCAGCAGGTAACTATATCCATTCCAAATTCATCATAAAAAAATTTTTTGCCATAGTAAATCTGGCGTATT
>JAKPOE010000358.1 GCA_029548025.1 Spirochaetota bacterium | reverse complement strand
GATGTAGGTCCATGTATGTTAGGGATGCATTCGCCGTATGAGGTTACCTCAAAGGTGGATATTTACTGCGCCTATCGTATCTATAAAGCTTTCTTTGAAGATGATACTTTCAAGCTCTGACCCCTTTTTTACACCCACTGTCCAATGGAGTAGCGCTTGCGGTATGCTTCCTCATACTGTAAAAAACGTCTCACTCGTTCACTGAAACTGTCCCCTAACTGCAGAAAGTACTCATGATGATCTATCGGTACACCAACATCAGCACCCTCCTGCACATAGGATTGTATGCTGCTGTAGCGGTACTTGACAGGACTATCGCACCGGCGCTTCCGTACCGGATTGAACGCTATGTACCACAGCAACCACAACAAATAATGAAACGCATCATGGGCAAACTGTACAATGATATCCTTATAGCGCTCATTCCAGAATGGACCCGTTCTACCGGTTATTTTATTATACATCTCGGCAAACCGTGCCTTGATATACTGTACAGTGCGTGCTATGGGCACTCCTGTGCTGGTTGTGTGGATGACAATATGGACGTGATTGTCCATGATGCAGTACGCTATCAGCTTAAAGTCATATTTTTGTTTTGTTCTGTTCAATATGTCGACAAAACAGGCTTTAAAGTACTCCTCCTGCATCATATCACGCCACTCGATACAGCGGCTCATGATGTGGTAGGTGTGCTCGGGCAGTTGTACGCGCAATTTCCGTGCCATGGGTATTCCTCCGTGTTTTTATTATAATGTACATCCCTACTATACATAACGCCGGAGATAGAAAATATTAAAAAGAATTGGTGTATTTGTTGATACTTTTTGCGATTTTTTTTGAAAAAACACTATCTACAAGGGGTCAGAGCATATATTCACAAATTTTAATTGAATATTGATCCCTAACTTCCAACAGTATCCTTATACTATGTAATCATCATTGGACAATTGCATAGGTATAGCATGATATCTTTTTACCATCAATAGTTATCCAGTATCTATATATGAGCACAACAATTCACGCACTCACTATTCAGCGTTATGCCAATAACGGTTTTGGTATTGGTTTTTTACACAATAAAGCCGTCTTTATACCATACTGCGCCATTGGCGATGTCCTTACTGTTGAAATTATAAACAGTACAAAAACCTATTCATTTGCCAGGATTGTTGATATTGTTAACCCTTCGCCAATTCGTATCCAACCCCGGTGCCCTGCGTTTGCCTGCTGCGGAGGTTGTGATTTTTTACACATTCCCTATGAAGAGGAACTATCGCTTAAAAAAAATCTTTTTATAAACACACTGCAAAGAATTGGTGGGATACCCATACAGAGCGTCCCCGGTATAGAAATCATTGCCTCGCAACGTTTTGCCTACCGAAGCCACGCAACATTTCAATCAAACGGAGCGGATATTGGATTTTTTAAAAAAGACTCTCATGTCATACAGCCATTACCACAAACGGGCTGCCTGCTCGTACACAATGACATTAATAGGGCGATAGTTACTGGCAAAAAAAATTCCGGTGCCATCAGGATTGCTGTTGATCACTATAATAAAATAGGCTCTGACCCCAATGATGTCATCACCGAGATTGAACAGGGTATCGTTTATAAGCGAAATCCACAGCTTTTCTTCCAGGCAAATAGGTTTCTTCGCGGGAAAATGCTTTCCATTGTCAATGAGCTTACCGACAATGCTACACACTTTTTAGATGTTGGATGCGGCGTGGGATTTTTCAGCCTTTATATGTCAAAACGAATGGAAGGCACCGGCATAGATTCAAATACATTGAGCATTACATTTGCAAAAATGAATTCAACAATCAACACTATTCCATGCAATTTTTATGCAACAACTATCGAGAACTACCATCCGTATACAAACTGTGCGGATTGCGTTATTATCGACCCTCCACGTCAGGGTATAAGCAGGAAGGGACGTAAAACCATCATAGCTATGGACCCGGCAACGATAGTCTATATTTCATGCAATCCTGTTACCTTTGCTCGCGACGTCAGAAGCTTTATTGATAGCAACTATCGCCTGCAAAAGCTTTTCATGATTGATATGTTTCCGTGTACCCACCATACCGAGGTCATTGGATTGATGAAAAAAAGCTAATCACAGGATATTACCATGCATTGGCAAACAATTACAAAACCATTATTTAAGGGTAAACGTTAAACCCTGAACAAACGATAGTGATTTTTTATTGAGGTTTTCAGGAATACGTGGAAAAGGTGATGCCCTGTATATAGCCTTCACTGATTCATCATCCAACAAAGCACATCCCGATGATTTCACCATCGCAACCGACAGTACATTCCCTGCACTATCTATTACAAATTTCACATAGGCTTTACCTTCTATGCCGTCTTTCCGTGCAGTCGAAGGATATATAAGTGCCTGCTGAATACGACTTCGTATCATGTCGGTATACTGCATCATAACTTCTTCACTATCCTGACCTGAAATTGTGTAGTTTTGTGCTGCTGTGATTGATTGTTCATGACATTCTGCGGGACTATTGGGCGTGGTACTTTTTTTTAACCGTGTTGTATCCCCGGCTTTTTCCACATAGGGCAATACAGTCTGACCATGGATGGTTACTGTTAACTCTTCCTTTGGGGTTGTTGATTGAATTGCTGGAAATGTAAAAAAAAGCACAGCACTATGCATGCAGATTGAAATGCTTAACGTCACTTTTAATATATTCTGTTGCCCACTCACCATTGTCATTCCTCTTGCGTTGTTGCTATCACAAGATCTTTTATATTAGTTTGCTTAACCACATCAATGACCTGCACCACCATCCCCAGCTCTACACTCTTATCGGCTTTCAGGATTACTGTTTTAGATAACGAGGGCATATTTTCCAGCCTTTTTCTTAAACTACCCATAGTTACCTTTTCATTATTACAATATACAGCATTATCTTTTGTAATATACAGTTCAATATGTTCTTTTTGTACGGGAACGGCTGATGCAGCCTTTGGTAACGCTACTTCTATACCGGGATTGGTTACATATGATGTTGTAAGCGCAAAAAATAAAAGAAGCTGAAAGACCACATCAATAAGCGGCGCTATGTTAAGCTCAACTGAAACCTTTTTTCTCCGTTCAATATCCACAGCTAACACTCGTGTTTATTTTCCAGTATTACATGGATTATATCTTTTATTGCATTTACCATCTCATCTATTCGATCTTCAAAATAATGATATGCAACAAGTGTTGGTATGGCAACAATAAGTCCAAATGCTGTGGTGATAAGTGCCTCCCATATACCGCCAGCAAGCGCCGAAGGATTTACCTGCCCCTGCATATTTTGTATAGCCATAAATACCCGTATCATCCCTGTCACTGTTCCCAATAATCCCAGCAGTGGTGCAACATTGCCTATGATTGCCAGCCAGTTGAGGCGCTTTTCTAAACCCTGGATAAAAACTGTTGCAAAGCGATACATCCTGTGTTCAATATCATGCAATGTGTTGCTGCTGTAATTATCTGCATATGACAGTAGATCTTTTACAATCCCATTGCATGATGCACTGTCACCTTCATCTGTTAACGGTTCTACCTTATACCGGGCAATTGCCCCCCACACATATCTGCGTGATTTCATGAGCATATATAACCGCTCAAAAAAGATTGCAAGCGATAGTATTGAACAAAAAAGTATTGGCCACATTACCGGCCCGCCTTTTAAAAAAATATCAATCATAGGTTCACACCGTTACAAATTATTTATAATTGCTACAATATGAATATCATACTGAAAATAATGCAACAGTTTTATGTTTTTTTCACAGTTTCTTCCCTACAATTGCTTTTTCCTCAAATCAGCTTCGTGTAACAACAGTTTTACCACTATTTTGTTCTTTTTATGATTTATCCAGTGGTACATATTCTGGATAAAACATGATACCTGTACTATAACATATTCACAGTTTGAAAAGATTCAAAAAGTGTTAAACTTTACATCAGAATGAGTGGCAGTTTTTACAGCAATAAGCAAGCGGTATAACCTGTTTTTTCATCAGCAGTAATACTTCGCAATATATTAACATTATTAATATTATGTCTATTATTTATTATAAGACTATTCCAGAAAACAATTATATCAAAATATAAATATTTTTTTAATAATATAAAAAATGTATTGAATATTTTTATGGGAATGATTTAAGCTGAACCAGTCATACTATAGTTTAATATATGACATTTTTTAGATATCATTTTACATATTTTGTATATTAGTAATTTAAATTTTTTTGATGAGCAAGGAGTTCTCTATGGCTGGCATAAAAGAAAAGCACGTGATACAAATCAGCTCCCGCAGGGGCAGAAAAAAATCTCCCTATCTACCTCCCGATTACAAAACACTGCAGGAGGTTATTGATGCAATAGAACGTGATTATATTCTGCATACTTTAGAATTAACTAATTGGAATCTTCAGAAGACAAGCCGTGTATTAGATATAGCCCGAAATACTTTAAAGGCTAAAATGAAGAAATACAATATTGATATGTAATAATTATCATATTAAGGCAAATACTATGAGGGCAGATATGAATAATAAACCAAGAAGGAGAGCTACGTAAATAAATAACATATTTTCATTGCTTTCTTCTTTTTTTTGTTCTACCTTTTCGATATCAATTTTTACGTTTTCTTCTTCAATTATTTTAACCATTACATTTTTTGCTACAAGTGCATAGATAGCATAACCGCCACTGGAAAGAGGAAATTTTTCTTTTATGCGGGCATTGACAGGCAGATATTCACCATCACTTGTTATAGCATTAAACATGCGTGCTATTCTATCTGATACGGGATCCTTTCCTGTAAGCATTACAGAAATTTTTTCACCCTGCTTAATGTCATTTATATATTTTCCCTTAACAGGTGATACAATGACCGAACCCGGAATAATATATTCAACCTGTGATTCTATCTCGCGCATTTTCATTTCATCAGGGGTTAATATTGCCTCATCAGCTTTCTGTCTATCCATTAACTCCATGGGAATATCTTCATTTTCAAGTTCAAGTGATGTCGTCCTGTCTATCTCTATTTGACAGTCAGCATTCATTGAAAAATATTTGCCAATTATCTCCTCAAAAAGCTCTGACACTAACTGCATATTGCCTGTTTTAATTGGTTCATAGATATTATATCCTTCAATTGCATCAGCTAAATGATTGGCAAACTTTGATGACTCGCCTCCTGAAGCACCTAATTCGGCAGCAATATCACCAAACATGGCATAAAATTGCTTCCACCTATCAAAGATACGTATTTTATTATATATATCAGTATAGGTAGTAACTATCGCATTGATATTAATAATATAATTGCTTTCAATATTGAGAAACACATAGAATGCACCAACTTTACTGGCTTTAAATTTTCCTTTTATTACCGCCACATCCTGAAAAATCCCTGCAACCATCTGCTGGGCCTTTTCCAGATTCCCATTGGTATATTGTAAAGCTCTATTAATAAGCTGGGTCTGATCACTCAAAGAATCATATTGCTTATCGTCCGGCATCTATATTATTACCTCTTCATCAGCTAAACTTTTTTCAATTATTTCATATTTTTTTTGTGGTGTCAGGTTAACAATGCGTTTTATACATTGTATTACCTGTTCTTTATAATTACCAGGTATCTCCAGTACAAAATAACCACTTTCAAGATTATTAATAATGTGTACTTTATTTTCTGGAACTTTTATACCAAGCAATGGCCCAAAATATTTAATAATAAATTCGGGCGTTATGTATTTAATAAATAACCTTGTAACACCTATTTTTATTCTTCTCATTGGTTTAAACTGCTGGTATTTACTTTTTACTAATTCATCAAATGACGATGGATTTTTAGCTATGATAATAGCTATGATATCCTGTTCTGGCGATTCAATTACAGTGATATAACTGTAAAGATTTTTATATGAAGCCAGCAATCCAAACAGCGAATCATCTTCTCCTGAATCTTTTTTTTTAATTATCTGTTTCATAGAGTAGCATTCTATTATAGTATCAAAAAATAAATGCCGTTATTGCAAGAGCTATCGCCTGCAATGGAGCGTCACTTTTTAACTCAATACTATATATAAAGGCATTATTAATCAAGTATTTTACTAAACGCAGTAAAAAACATAACTGTCATCTATTTTTCTGATAGCTCTTGCTTTATGAAGATTTGAACACACAGTGTTTGCCTCATCTCTGGACAAATGCAAAAAAGAAGCAATATCATCAGATGTAGCCTGTCTGTTGATAACAAAATATTCAATAATGTCTTTTTCAATTTCAGAAAGCCTCCCCAGAGCATGGCATCCGTTTTTACATAGTCTATCGGTCATAAGAATATATCGTTCATGTTCTTTCTCCATACTGATTACCTGACCCACAATGTATTCAACATTGTCACTTATATTGATAAGTTTACCATAAAAAGGAGTTTCATTTGTTTGCGACAGTTTTACAAGAGGGACAAGACATTCATCAACAAAGGAAGCATCAACTGCTCGTATGCCGTCAAAATCTATGATGACAACCTCGTGGGGAGCAATATGTTGCAATTTTTCTATAATCTTTTGAAACAGCAATCTTCCAACATAGCGTGTAAATAGATCCGTACTTTTACGGGTTACGCTAATGCCTTGCGCTAATTTTTTTATTTCTACAATCATGCATTTATCCAGCAAGTGTTATTGAAAACTGAGTTCCCGGGAATGTTGGGCAGTCATCCTTTAAGAAAATATAACTTCCCTTTGCCGCACGCTTATGGTGCAGCACACTGATATATGCATTTTCAGATCGTAAAAATATTGATCCTTTAAGCTGTTCCATTATCGCATTAACCTGGCATAGTCCATAACCATAGCGTCGTTTACTTGACAATGGTGTGGTCAATACCGCTTCAAGCAACTTTGCATTGGACAAACTCAAAACCATGGGTAAGTGCTCAAACGATCCGGGAACGCCAATCCCTGAATCAACAATAGCAATCCTGAAAATACGTTCATTCATATAGGTATAACTCTGGATGACAACAAACCCTGAATCAAGACTATGTTCAAAAATATTCTGACATATTTCGGATATAACAGTAACAAGATGGTCTATCGTTGTCAGGGTAAACCAGTTTTTTAAAATGACGATTGCCCGTTTTCGGAATGTAGCTATAACCTTTGCAATAACCTTTACGCTTTCTTTTTCCTTCCCGGGGATTTCAATAATTTCCAATAAACGGCTGGATGAAGCACTTCGTTTTAATCCTGCATTCCCATGCAACGATTCATCTACAGTAAATATATTATACTTAAAAAAATCCATCCTTGTAGCATACTGCATAATATGAGGCGGAACACGGTGCAGCATAAGCCTTTCACCGGTAAGCCGTAAATAATTACGCCCCATGAGCAGCAAACACAGCAATGAATATGGCTCTATGAAGGTAATATTTGTCATATCAAGCTTTGCAGTTTTAGTGGATAGTATAGTTTGATGCAAAGAAAGTATCGTTTCAAAGCTGAAAGGGTCCTTGAATTGATCGGGTAAGGATACAGTACTCACTATCAATCCTTTATATTTTAGAAATAGCATTCAGGATGATTACATCCCCTGCTATACTCATCGACATTTTTGTAAAAATTTTCAAACGGTATTCCTCTATTTTATTGTTACCTGCGTAGCATATTAACAGTAATGTACTATTCGATTTTTTCAACATATTTTTATAGCATGGGCGATAGTTACTGTTCATGGGCAATACTGCACGATAATAGCTATACCGCTGATAATTATTTTTTTGTTGCAATCACTTTGCGACAAGTTTACACTGTAAATGAGATTATCCAGCTTTGTTGATGATAACCAATGGCAACACGTTTAAGAAGTGAACATGGATGCACTATGATGAAATGTTCAATCCTGTGCAGATCGCATTATGGATACAATGCAGTACAATACGATATCATGCAGTTATATAATGAACAATAACTATCGAACATAAATTTTTTATGCTTACAGATCATGAAATTGAAACCCTGATTACAAAACTGCGTAATAAATATAATGATTACGCACATAAATACAATGCCCGCTGGTTTTCCGTCGATGCCTTTGAAGAGCGTTTGCAAACCGCATTGCGTAATAAAATCAACATGGAGGCTTTTATTGTTGCTGAAATTGCACACTTTGAAAAAATAAAACAACGCTATGAGCAAAAAAACACTACAAGCTTCAGCACAAAAGTTGATGCGCTCATTGAAGAGCTCACTGCCAGGATCAACCATTATCCAGAGATAGCATTCCATCCAGAAGCCCATTTTGAAATAATGCACATGTATGGTGCGTGTAACCAACTGCTGGAGCTGTATTTTCCAGTATTATGGCTTATCATTGATGACAGGTCAACGGTGTATAATTTTGAACAACAGCTTCACTATCTTTGTGGACGTACATCTGAAAAAGAATCAAAGCGGATAGAAGATCATATTGCACTATTAAACCGTCATGGTGTAAAAAGCATTGAAATAGAAAAAAATAAAAATGAATATTTAAAAGAGTGCGCATTTTTGCTTCATGCCATACATGAGTGGTTAAACAATATTCTTAATAACTATGACACTACTCCTCTCAATTTTTCAAAACTTTATATACGTGGCGACAAAAAACACAAAATAATAAGTTTGTTTAACAACGAGACATGCCGCTCGGCACTTGCAACAATACAAAACTATATCCATCAAATAATAGAAGATTTTAGACTGCAGGCATTTAAAAAAATTTAGGTTTTCTTAATACAGATAAGGGTAACATCATCCTCCAGCGGTGCATAGCCGGTAAATTCGTACATGCTGCCGCAAATGGAATGCAGCATATCCATAACAGGTTCACCGGAAAATGCCATAATATTATTTTTTAAACGCTCAAAACCATATAATTTTCTCAATTCAGGGTCCATGGATTCAATAATTCCATCAGTATATAACAATAGCATGTCTTTACTGTTCATGTTCAGAATAGAGTCTTTAAACTCTATGTTATAAAATATTCCTACTAAAGGGCCTGTATTCTGAATTTCCTCTATACTCTGGTTTGCACTGTTAAAGTAGTACAGCGGCGGATGACCCCCTGATGCATACACAATCTTCCCATCAGGATATAATCTAACAATAACAATGGTACCATAGTAGAAGAGCCCTTTCCCATCTATTGCCATCTGTTGATTTAGTTTATACAGCACCTGTGCAGGGTATATATTCTCTTTACTATAAGTTCGTATTAATGCGCGTATGGCATTGCCGATATATGATGAAGCAACCCCATGCCCCGACACATCACATAACACTATCTGAAAAATATCAGTATTGCCGTTAATAAAAAATCCATCATAAAAATCTCCCGAGATATCTTCTGCAGGTAAAAATGTAGACGCAATTTCAAATCCATGAATATTTTTAAATTTTGGCAACTGCGCAACCTGGATCTGTCTTACTTTGGATATCTCCTCCTGATATATTCTGTTTTGCTTTTGCACATAATCATGAATTTCAGTTCTGCTGATAATTACTTTTAGCAATTCAGCAAACAATGTGAGCATATTTTTTTCATCAGGATTAAACTGCTTCTCCTTTACTAAAAAAACAAATCCATGCTGCTGCAGTGCAATTCGTGAAACATAGATGTTGTTCTTATTATCAAAGAAAAACAAAACGCTGTCATTCTTAGTTATAGCAGCAGCCCTATATAATGCAGTAATAATTTTTGGTGAACGTTGATGTGGTATTAGTTCTAATGGTGTATATTTGTTATTATTAACTGCAAATACACATAGCCCATCAACAGGAACGATATGCTGGACGTACACCATAAGAGCAACCAGTGAATCCAGATCATCTATAGTTATACATTTTTTAACAAAATCATTAAGCTGGAGCAAACGTTTTTTTAAGTCCTTCTGGTATTCCAGTGAGGCTTCCAATCTTCGTTTTATCTCTATCAGCAAGGAGCACCGGTGCAATTTTGAAAATAATATAAATTTATTGAATGGTTTGATGATATAATCCATGACACCGATGCTATAGGCCCGTACAAGCGTTTGCTCATCAGTGTTTGATGTCAATATATAGAGTATTGTATCCTCATACGTACTTTGATTCCGTATCCATTTACACACATCAAGCCCGTTGGCATCTGGCAAAAAAAGATCAATAATGGCAATATCAGGTATAAATTCCTCAATTATAGTATGAAATTCATTAAAAGTTGTAGCACACCTGACATTATACCCTATAAGCATAGAGGTCAGCATCCTGCCAATAAACGGATCATCATCCAGCACAAGTATCTTTATTTGTTCAGCAATGGGTTCCATATTTTTTACCTGCAAATATATATCTTTTATACACAAACATTTCCATATTTTCAAGTGTATTTTTATTGGTATTTTTCCAAAAATAGCAATATGCACCCCTGTCATTCCGGGCTTGACCCGGAATCTCTTTTGCCACTGCCGTCATTCCGGAATCCATATGAGTAACGTTATATCCTGCAATGAATTCAGGATTACGTCCTGCGTTTCAGGATGACTATCGCCAAAAAATACTAAAAATCTTTTATTGAAATTATTGCAAAAATTACTATCATTGTATACTATTAGCATTCAGTTTTACTATAAAATTTTGGTTAACGATATTGCGTGACCTTAATTGCTATTGCAGCTTCTTAATTATAATTATTTAAATATTTTATTGGAGGTAGGTTATGTTATTGTGCTACATACTTATTGCGCTTTGTTTGCTCATAGTGTTAAAGCGAGTGGTAAAAGTTGTACCCGCTGATTCAATATGTATAATAGAAAAAAAACATCACTATTACAAAACGTTACGGCCTGGCTGGCATTGCATTACTCCTTTTTATTCTCAGGCACGTATTGTACCCGTTGAAAAACGCAACAGCATTCCAGTAACTAAAGAAATAACGTTTGGCGATAGTTCCCGACATGCAGTCACTGTATCAACAACATTTTTATTATGGGATCCGTACACCCCTTTCTTCACCTTTGAAAAGCTTGACACAAGCATGAGCAACCAGGCTCTCAAAGAATTAGAAACAATTGCTTCTACCTGCTCAATGCAGGAATTTACCCATACCATTGATGCTATAAAACAAAAATGCCTTGACGCATTAAACCAGTTTGGAAAAGAGTACGGAATAGAATTCACACAAATAATAATATCACTATGATAGTAGCAAAAAACCTTTCAAAAAAATTTGGGAATTCATTGCTCTTTGAGGATGTGACCTTTTCTATTGGCAGTAAGGAAAAGGTTGGACTTGTTGGGCGTAATGGGCTTGGCAAAACAACCCTTTTAAAGATTATTGCAGGAACAGAACAGCCTGATGAAGGCGCTATAACCATTCCCAGACATTATACCCTGGGCTTCATGTCCCAGAATCTTAGCTTTACAAAAATGGTAGCACGTGATGAAGCACTGTCTTTGCTTCCCCAATCTGAACAACATGAATACTGGCGAGCCGAGAAGATACTATCAGGGTTGGGTTTTTCAAATGACGATATGGTAAAAAGAGTTTCTGAATTATCCGGTGGATTTCAGGTAAGGCTACAACTGGCAAAAACATTGATACTAAACCCTGACATGCTCATACTGGATGAACCAACCAACTATTTAGATATAACATCAATACGATGGTTAGCGCGTTTTTTGCAGTCATGGCGGGGTGAGCTTTTACTTGTTACCCATGACAGAAGTTTTATGGATGCAATAATTACTCATACACTGGGTATACATCGTAATCACATAAAAAAAATCAAGGGCACCACAGAACAATGGTATGAACAAATTGCGCAGGAAGAAGAAATTTATGAAAAAACCAGAATAAACGATGAACGTAAGCAAAAAGAAATTCAAGAGTTTATTTCACGTTTCAGAGCAAAAGCCCGTCTTGCTAATCTTGTACAATCAAGAATTAAAACTATAGAAAAAATGCAAAAAAGAGAAAAGCTCATCCCGGTAAAAAATTTAGATTTTGAATTCAGGTACAAACCCAATAATGCAAAATATATAATGCAGGTTGACTCGTTAACCTTTGGGTATAACGAAAAGCCTTTAATCAATAATTTTTCTTTGTCCATTGCTTCAGGTGATAGAATTTGCATCATTGGCCCTAACGGTAAGGGGAAAACAACCCTTTGCGAACTTCTTGCTGGCACCATGAAACCACAATCAGGGATTATTACTCGTGCATCAGGAGTTGAAATTGGCTATTTTGAACAAACCAATAGTATTATGCTTAATCCTAATGCTACTGTTGAAGATGAAATTGTGCTAAGCGATCCAGATAAAAATAGACAACTTGCCCGGAACCTTTGTGGTTTGCTTCTTTTTGAGGGTGATGACGCATTAAAACCAATCTCAGTTCTTTCAGGTGGCGAAAAAAGTCGTGTTCTTATAGGAAAAATACTGGTTAAACCTATTAACCTGCTCATTCTGGATGAACCAACGAATCACCTTGATATGGAAGCATGTGATGCGCTGTTAGCGGCAATAGATAGTTTTGACGGTGCCGTTATACTGGTAACTCATAACGAACTACTGCTCAAAGCCCTGGCACAACGATGTATCATCTTTCAAAAAAACACTATCACCATATTTGAAGGCGATTATCAACGTTTTTTAGAAACT
>JAKPOE010000417.1 GCA_029548025.1 Spirochaetota bacterium | reverse complement strand
TGCCATGCAATCCTCCTAATCAAACCATCTGTTTTTCAAAATATCACATGTATGATATGAAATTACCATATCAGCGCCAGCTCTGAATATTGCTGTCATAATTTCACGCACAAGCTTTGCCTCATCGCCAAATCCCAGTGTACCTGCAGCTTTCACCATGGAATACTCACCACTAACATTATATGCACACACCGGCAATTCTACAGACTGTTTAACCCTGTAAATAATATCTAAATATGATAACGCAGGCTTAACCATAACGATATCAGCACCCTCGTCAATATCAAGATTAACCTCTTTCAATGCTTCATGTGCATTGCGATAGTCCATTTGATAGCTTCGTCTGTCACCAAATTGTGGTGCGCTACCTGCTGCATCCCTGAACGGACCATAAAAAGCTGAAGCATATTTTGCTGCATACGATAGTATGGGTATAGTTATAAAACCGTTATCATCAAGTTCCTGACGAATAGTTTCAACCCTGCCATCCATCATATCCGAAGGAGCAATAATATCAGCACCAGCCCTTGCATGCGATACGGCAGTTTTTGCTAAAAGCTCAAGGGTACTATCGTTATCTATCTGGTTTCCTTTTACCATACCACAATGCCCATGACTGGTGTATTCACACAAACACACATCGGTGATAATGAGCAATTGTGGAAACTGTTTTTTAATTTCCCTGCAAGCCTTCTGGACAATCCCATTTTCATCATACGCACCGGAGGCTTTTTCATCTTTATCATACGGTATTCCAAACAGGATAATGGCTCTGACCCCTAATTTTACATCATAATCAAGCTGTTTTAAAAGATTATCAATAGATAGCCGCTGTATACCCGGCATAGACTCTATGGCTTGTGTAATACCCGCCCCTTCTATAACAAAATAGGGCATAATAAGTTTGTTATAATCAGGTTTTGTTTCAGCAATTAAATCACGTATTATTTCATTTTCCCGCAGCCGACGAGGTCTGTAATAGGGATGCATCATGTGCCTCCTTTCATTCACATTCTTAATTATTTTATTTAATGATATTACATCTGCTCTCAGTAATGCACTAATCTACATTATAATTGAATATATTCATAAATAATCAAAGTATTTTCAATAATAAGTATGGATAATAAAAATTTTAGTAAAGTATATTTTTATGTAATTTCATTATTTTTATAAAAAGAAGTGATCATTTTTTTGTCTGAGTACTCAGACATATAGGCTCTGATCCCATTTTATATTGTCTTGATGAGGTTAAAAGAAAGTAGTGGAGGCACGGATGCCGTAGCATGATATGGCTCGTGCGAGGACAAGGACAGGATGTCGTCCGCAGCACGAAGGTCAAAACACACTATATACAGTAAATAAGGCACACCGCCGTTTGAGGTGCGCTTTAGGGGTTGGTAAGGGGGTATTTAGCGCATAAATATCCCCTTACGAAGTGATAAAACTATTGTCGATTTGCAAATGAAAGTATGAGAAAAAATATGAAGATGTATCACATATTTCCCTTTGGAAAAATTATAGTTTGTCATTCTGTACGAAGTGAACCCCCCATAATCCCCCCCTTTGAACGAAAGGGTGGAAATATTCGATTACTGGCAGCTGCTCTATGATAGTGTTAACCGATGTCATTTTGAAACGAAGGCGAAGAATCTCTTATTTGCATAAAAAATATAGATTCTTCAGTCGCTGATGCTCCTTTAGAATGACAGAATAGCAGTATGCTCTGACCCCATTATATTTTTTTACAAATTTATAAAAAAATGCACCATTTCTTTTCATTTTTTTTCATCTCCGGCGTTTTATAGAGTAGAAACTTCAATTATTATAACAACACGGAGGAATACCCATGGCACGGAAATTGCGCCTACAACTGCCCGAGCATACTTACCATATCATGAGCCGCTGTATCGAGTGGCGGGATATGATGCAGGAGGAGTACTTTAAAGCCTGCTTTGTCGACATATTAAACAGAACAAAAGAAAAATATGACTTTAAGTTAGTAGCCTACTGCATCATGGACAATCACATCCATATCGTTATCCACACAACCAGTGGTGGAGCGCCCATAGCACGCATTGTGCAGTATATCAAGGCACGGTTTGCTGAAGTATATAATAAAATAACCGGCAGGACCGGGCCATTCTGGAATGAGCGCTACAAGGACATCATTGT
>JAKPOE010000353.1 GCA_029548025.1 Spirochaetota bacterium | reverse complement strand
CCGGCAAAGAAATTTCTTTTGAGTATTGTTCAATAAATGATTTAATCAAAGAGATAGTGGATGTACAACGATTTACACTGGAAAAAGAATCAATTGAATGTAAATTAAAATTAGGTAAAGTTCCGGAAGTATTTGTAGATCCACGACAGATAAAAGAGGTGTTGCTCAATTTGATTACTCATGCGCGTTCAGCAATCAAACCCAATAAAAAAGGAACTGTAACTATTGAAACATCGTTTAACAGTGATGCGGTGATGTTAAAGTTTGTCAATGATGGTGTTCCAGGATGCTGGGAAAATGGAGATCCTGATAAAATAAAAGCTACCAATGGAGTTGATAGTGTAGGTAATGGAATAAGTTTAGCTATTGCATTTGGCATTATGAAAAGCCATGGTGGGGATATGACACTATGTCATGATCCAGCAAAATGTAATGAGGTAACCATATATTTTAAAAAATTTAATCCTTCATTTGCTGATGCTGAAAAAAAAGAAGAAAAAGAGATGCTATATTTAGGTGAAGTCAGGATATTGATAGTAGATGATGAGGAGCCAATTCGACAATTTTTGTCTTCAGCTTTTGAACGTATGGGGTACCAGGTTTTAACAACCGATAATGGGCAGGAGGCTATTGATATTTGCACATTTGAGGATATCGATATTGTATTTTTAGATTATTTGATGCCAGGCTATAAAGGTGATGCAGTATTTAAATCAATACATGATGTAAGCCCTGCCACGGATGTTGTATTTATTACAGGAGTTGATTCAATACCTGATATAGACAAACTATTGATGATGGGATTAGAGGGTGTTCTCAGAAAACCGTTCAAGATAGATACAATCATTAAACTTACCAATGAGATTATGGCACGTAGATACAATACTTTACAGGAATAAAGCTAATTCTATTCTGATTTGATAACTCGTTCTGCCTGTACAGCTAAATATTTGACCAATGTAGATTCGTTGATATATCCTAAATTCATCAGTATTATACCAATAAGCCCTCCATCACGTTTCTGGATAGCAAGAGCTTCATTAAGCTGCTCCTTGGTTATCACAGCATCTTCTACAAGTATTTCACCCAGTAATGGTTTAGCCATAGCGCCTCCTTGCAATAGTAAATGTTGATGTTTGTTACATTCGATGCAACAGTAATATGTGATTATAACAATCGCCTGACAGCATTCTTCCACAAATTAATCTCACGCTGCCTGGTTGTTTCATTCATTGATGGGTTATATCGTTTTGCAATTTTATTAAATTTTGCTACTTCATCGATAGTGTTATAAACCTTGCCGGTAATACCTGCTAAATATGCTGCTCCCAATGCTGTTGATTCAGTAATTTCGGGTAGCAAAACCGGTATACCCAGTATGTCAGACTGATATTGCATCAGGTATGTGTCACGGGTTGCTCCCCCATCCACTCTGAGTTCATGGATGTTTTTTCCTGAATCGCTTTGCATAGCTTCAAGTAATTCATACGATTGTAAAGCAGTGGACTTAACCGCAGCACGAACAATCTGTTCAGGTGTTGTATCACGGGTTAAGCCAAAGATTGCACCGCGTGCATCCATTTTCCAATAAGGTGCACCCAATCCAACAAATGCCGGGACAAATACAACCTCATCTTCTTTATTTACTGAAAGTGAAACCTTCTCAGCATCGGAGCTTTTTTCAATGAATTTCATATAATCACGAAGCCATTGGACTACAGCACCGCCAATAAATACTGAGCCCTCAAATGCAAAGACTGGCTGCCCCTTGTTGTCACAGGTTAATGTGGTAACCAGGCCGTGTTTTGACAGTATCCATTCATTTCCCATGTTAAGAAGCATAAAACAGCCAGTACCATAGGTATTTTTTGAAGTTCCTTCAAATACGCAGTTTTGTCCTACCATTGCTGCCTGCTGGTCACCGGCTATGCCACCTATGGTAATCGCATCAGGCAATCCAGGTACTCCCTGTGTTTCGCCAAAATATGAGGCAGATTCCCTCACTTCGGGCAAAATTGTTCGCGGAATATTAAGTATTTCAAGGAGCTCCAGATCCCAGCTTTTGTTTTTAATATTAAACATTAATGTTCGCGATGCATTTGTATAATCGGTTTTATGTGATTTTCCACCGGTAAGTTTCCATAAAATCCATGTGTCGATAGTTCCAAATAACAATTTGCCACTTTTTGCTAAATCACGAGCCCCCTTAACATTATCAAGCATCCACTTTACTTTGGTGCCCGAAAAATATGCGTCAATGACAAGCCCTGTTTTTTCTCTGAATAGTTCTTCGTAGCCAGCTTCTTTAAGCTGATTGCATATATCGGTAGTTCTGCGGCACTGCCATACGATAGCATTGTAGATTGGTTTGCCGGTTTCTTCATTCCATAAAACTGAAGTTTCCCGTTGATTTGTTATTCCAATAGCAATAGCATCATTTGGATTTAAATTTCCTTTTGCAATAGCATCAGGGATAAGTTGTGCAACCGAATCCCATATCTCCATGGCATTGTGTTCAACCCAGCCTGGTTTTGGAAAATATTGTGTAAATTCAGCATAACTGCTGGAGATGGGAAGCCCATGTTCATCAAAGCAGAATACACGGTTCCCTGTGGTACCTAAATCAATTGCAATAAGAAATTTCTTGCCCATAGTGATCTCCGATAGTATTTTCTTAGGCGATAGTTCATGGTATGCACTCATTGTTTAAAAAAAGCTATAATGCAAGTAATAAATTTTATAGCTGATAGCTTGTTTCAACGATGGTTAATCATCATGAGATTGATACAACCATAGAGTATAGAGATTTGAATTATAAAATCAAAATTTGTCAATAATAAAATTATGTGAGAATAAAAACTCTTATTATAAACATTAATGCCAATCACAATAAAGTAGTTGACAATACATGGAAACATTGTACAGAAAATAAAACACGTGCTAATTTCATATCTATGGCAAATGACGTTGTATACCTGTAAATCTCAATGATAGTATTATTTTTTTATCACTTTTGTAGGGGAACTTCTCACGGGCATATTCTGAATGCATCATTGTGAACATGAGCACAAGCAGGGTATAGCAGTTTATTAGTTTAATTTTTAAATAATAAAAAATATGTGTAACGGTATCAATAAAAAGTAGACAAATAAAACATGATGGCAAAGCTCATTCATGCTATTGTAAAACAAATATTAATGAATGAAATATTCATTTATTGTATAAAACTTAGAGAAAGATGAAATACAGTGTGTTATGGTATGGAAACTAATTTTCACAACAGATATTTAGAAAAAATAGCTCAAAAAAAGCCTGTTGTCATTGCTGAGATTGGACTCAATCATAATGGCAACCTTAATGAAGCAATTGAACTCATTCACCGGGCAGCAGATTCCGGTGCGGATTTAGTCAAATTTCAGATAATCAATGCCGAACTGTTATACTCGGTATATACCCGCTCGCTTATCAACAATCAACCGCCGCATTATGATGATTCCATGATTACCTTTTTTAAACAATTTGAGCTTACACAAAGTGATTATACGAAATTACAACAAATTGCAAAAGAGGATGGTGTAATATTTTTTGCATCCTGTTTTGATCTGCCATCATTTGCCATGCTTGAGCAATTGCAGGTCCCCCTATATAAAATTGCCTCATCCGAAATTACCAATGTGCCCTTGATTAAAAACATTGCAGCAACCAGAAAACCGGTACTATGTTCAACGGGAATATCGCATTCATACGAGATTGACCATGCTATAAAACTTTTACAGGAAAGGGGCGTTAACAACATTGTTTTATTGCACTGTATATCATTGTATCCCGTTCCTCCCCATGCAATCAATTTGTTGCGCATCCAGCATTTACAACACAAGTATGGTGTGCCCGTTGGATTTTCCGACCATACCAATGATAATCGTGCATCCATGATGGCAGTGGCATCAGGTGCACTGGTATTTGAAAAGCACTTTAAATTGTCCAATGATCATGACTGCGTTGATAAGGATGTGTCATTATCGCCTGAAGCGTTCAAACGCTATGTTGACGATATACATATGGCTTATACCATGATGGGTGATGGCGCAATAGATTATCACGATGCTGAGGCTGATGTAGCTCGCTCTGCTCGTCGCAGTATATTTGCAGCGCAGGATATTAAAAAGGGAACAATAGTAACTGAAGAACATATAACACTGAAACGGCCTGGCGTGGGACTATCGCCACTATACCTGGACAAAATAGTTGGTAAAAAAATAAAACGGGATATTATAAAAGATATGCCACTATTTGAAAACGATATGGATTGATAATCCGTTTATTAGAGATATTAATATGGATTTATTTGAACGATTCATAACATTCATTGAAGCATTGAATAAAGAAGATGTTGACTATGTTTTAATTGGCGGATATGCGGTGATTTTATATGGCATGCCACGACTGACTCAAGATATTGATATTTTTGTAAATCCACACGATGATAATATTATACGCTTAAAAAAAGCATTATTTTCTGTTTTTCACGATATGAGTATTGAAGAAATAAATCGTGATATGCTTGTTAACTATCAGGTTGTACGATATGGTTCGCCGGATGGATTTTATATTGATATTATTACCAGATTAGGTGATGCGTTTTGTTATGAAGACATTGCATGGGATAGTAAGGAAATAGATGGACATGTGGTGCGGATTGCAAAGGCTGAAACATTGTACAAAATGAAGAATGATACTGTACGTGCAATTGATAAAGCAGATGCACTCTATTTACATGAGTTAATGAAAAAGAAGAAACATGATTTATAAATATAAAACATTTGATGAAGCACAACGAGCATTATGGAATTTTAATCCTGATGCAAAGTATTATGAGCAGGTGCGACAATTGTTTTTACTGTCGTCAAAGCTCTATCCAATACAATGCAGGCGCGGTATATTTTTGTTTAAAACAATAGAAGAAGCCAATGAATTTAGAAAACAGGAAGAGCTAACACAAGCTTTGAAGAATATAACCAATAGTGATTGACACAAAATAGTGATGGTATGTACCGTCTGTTATCCCGGGATTGTGTTGTGACATAAACTAAAAAGGTGATAGTATAAGTATGATAAAAAGATTGGTTTTTGTGGTATATTGTATGATAGTTGTTACCAATGGTTATGCTGTGGATATCAATACCATTTTTAATGATGAGCAGATTGCGTTCATAAAAACAGCAACTGATATGGTACAGGCTTCATTGGGATATGATGATATTGTTGAAGTTGTGTATGTTACCTTCTGGAATAACCAGCCGGTGGATAATAAAAAGGTTGCAGCTTTTAATAAATATATTGCACAAAAGTATACAGAAAAACCTGATACAGTAGTATATGTTTATGAACGATTGCTCCGTTCATTGTATATGATAGAATATATGGCACAATGTGCTCGGGAAGAAAAACAGTGGAAACAATACTACTATTATACAGAAAATTTACTGCCCGATACAAAACGTTTTCTTGATTTGTTGAAAAATGCTGTTGTTGCTGCTGACCCACAGTATGCTGCACAGGCTGATAGTAGAGAAAAGGCTATAAAAAATTTTGCTATTGATTTAGTTAAGTATAATCAAAACCTGTATGGCGGAGGGTTTTAAGAAAAAGCCCCTTTTTTAGAGGGGCAAAGCTTATCTGTTATAGAATGTTATTAGCACTCTCCACTGATGAGTGCTAATACTAATATACTACTGTCTCCTGTTTCCGTCAAGTATTTTATTGATGATTGGCCGGGATATAACCCAATTGTAATGATAGCTGTAATGATGTATCCTTTACTGTTGTGATTATATCATGCCTATATTTTTCAATAAAATCTGCATCGCCGGTTATAGCAAATGCAGCAATAATCTGACCGGTATAGTTGAATACTGGCCCACCAATACCTGCAAGCCCCACAATTGATTCCTGTTTATCAAAGCTGATGCCCATAGAGCGAACTGATTGCAATTCTTTTAAGAAATCTTCCCTGCTATTGATGGAATTCTTTGTTAATGCCTGGAATTCATAGTTTTCCAGCAATTCTTGTAACCGATAGTTATCGGTATATGCACACAGAAGCTTGCCAATACAGCTTGTATGCATTGGAATGACCGAACCCGTCTGCGGGTATGTCATAAATCTATTTTCCGGTTCAACACGGAGTACTACAACAACCTTGTTGCCAACCAGCATACCTATATTTACCGGTTGTCGATATTGGAAGCAAAGACGCTCTGCCCACACTCTGCCTATGCTGACAATATCTAAATTGGTTGCGTATTTCATTCCAAGCTGGAATACATACGGACCCAGCATGTACTTGCCGGTTGAGGCATCTTTTTCTAAATATCCCAAATAACAAAGTGTTTTTACAATACTTTGTATGGTGGTTTTGGGCAAAGAAAGCTTTTTGGCAAATTCACTGATGCCAATGGTCCTTTTATCATGGACAAAAAATGATAAGATGTCGTGTGCTTTTGCAATTGACTGGATAAGTTTAACTTTTTTTGTTTTCATGGTTGTCATACTATATAATAAAAAATTGTTGACAGTATACATATACAAATTTATATTGAAATATATGTCGTACAGTATACGACATTATCGTACGCTGTCAACCATTTTTTTATACGATAGTATGCTATGTTTGGAAGTGTCGTTGCATTATACATTACTGTAAAGAATTGTTTCTGTATGATAGTTACCAGTTAATGCACTGCAATTGCACCAATTAGATATTCCGGATCAAGCCTGGAATGACGGCAGATGCCCATACTCCACTCGCCTTACGAAGGAGAGGGGTTAGGGGTGAGGTCGAACGAGATTCCGGAACAGGTCTGAAATGACGGCAGTGGTAAAGTATGCAGATACACATTGTGATGCGCCCAAAAATTGTGAATTATTCTATTATTTCAGGAGGTTTTTTGCATGGATATCATAAAAAGTTTTGAAGACCTAAATCCATACCAGTATGTTGCCTCTATGAAAAAAGCAACAGGCAAACCAGTGCTGGCATATATGTGTTCATATACACCAGAAGAGATCATCTATGCAGCGGATATTCATCCCTTCAGAATTTTCGGCATGGTTGATGCTATTGCAAAGGCTGATGCATATCTACAGGTGTATAGCTGTTCACTGGTACGTGGTGCGCTTGAAGATGCACTGAGTGGAAAATTATCATTTGTTGACGGGGCAGTATTTCCCCATACCTGCGATTCAATACAGCGCCTATCTGATGTCTGGCGCTTAAATGCCGGTATGAAACATCATTTTGATGTTGTATGGGCAGTGAAATTAAATACTGACAGCGCTAAAAAATATATGTATGATGTGCTGGCAAAGTTTGTCAAAGAATTACAGGATGCATTTGGCATAACAATAACCAGTGAAAAGCTTGAAAAAGCTATCAGTACCTATAATGAAATCCGTTCGCTTTTAAAAACTATCTGGCAGCTTAAGAGTGATAATAAAAGTACGTTGAATGGCAGTCAGATGAATGCACTGATTAAAGCTGCAATGGTGTGGGACCGTGATGAACTTGCAGGTATGTTAAAGAATCTAATCCCTTCAATAGAACTATCGCCCAAAAATGAAAAGGCAAAACGCATAATGCTTATTGGGGGTATATGCAATCATCCTGATATTTATACCTATATTGAAGATTCCGGTGGCGTGGTGGTGTGGGATGATCTGTGTACTGGCTCTCGTTATTTTGAGGGGCAGATAGCAACCGATAGCAATCCACTGCAGGCTATTGCCAACCGGTATTATGAGCGGAATATATGCCCTGCCAAGCATAGAGATCTGAATACCCGTGTTGAGACAATTACATCAATGGTACGTGAACATAATGTTCAGGGCGCAATATTTTTGTATCTAAAATTTTGTGATCCTCACTCGTTTGATTATCCCTATATTAAAGAGGCACTGGATACAATGGGTATTCCGTCCACATTGCTGGAATTGGAGCTTCAATTGCCGTCAGAAGGGCAGATGAAGACACGACTTGAAGCATTTATTGATATGATTTAAAGTGAGGTGATACTATGTCAGGTGAAATGCAGGATAAAAAGGACAACAGAATAAAATCCGTTAAACGGATGAAAGAGATAATGACCAATTACTATATTGATGCAAAGACTGCTGCTCAAAATAATAAGAAGGTTGGATGGATTACAAGCGGGGGCCCTGTGGAACCTCTTCTGGTAATGGATGTTATACCGGTATATCCAGAAAATCATGGTGCGATGATTGGCGCCGCAAAAATGGGTGTGCAGTTGTGTGAAAAATCTGAGGAAATGGGCTATTGCCGTGACCTGTGCTCGTATGCACGCAGTGATATCGCTGCTGCACCAATTAATGGTGGTCCAATTGGTGGTTTGCCAAAGCCTGATTTTTTGATTTGTTGCAATAATATTTGCGGTACGGTGCTCAAATGGTACGAGGTGCAGGCTCGTTATTTCAAGGTTCCGCTGTTTATATTTGATACGCCGTTTTGTCATAAGGGAATAACTCAGGAAGCCAAAGATTATGTAGGGGCACAGATAGTTGAGTACATTACCTTTTTAGAAGAACATTGTGGTAAGAAATTTGATTATGATAAAGCTAAAGAAGTTGGAAAACTTTCAATTCAAGGGCAACGGTTATGGCAGGCGGTACTTGATACAACCATGCACAAACCTGCACCCATGAGTGCATTTGACGCCTTCTTCCATCTGGCTCTTATTGTTACATTACGCGGCACACAAATAGCAGTGGATTACTATACTGAACTTTTACAGGAGATGAAGGAGCGCAATGCTCATGGTATCAGTGCAATACCCAATGAAAAATACCGCCTATTGTGGGATAATCTGCCTGTATGGTATAAAACGAAATGGCTCTCGGAAACCTTTGCATCGCATGATGCCTGCCTTGTTGCGGATACCTATACAACAGCGTGGTGCAGACAATTAGACTATCTGGATGAAAATGATTTTTTGAAGAGCATGATAGAAGGATATACAGCCATCTATCTTAATATTGGAGTGGATCAGATGGCAGATGCAGTTATTGGTATGGTTGACAAATATGATGTCGATGGACTGGTTATGCATTCTAACCGAAGCTGTAAACCGTATTCACTGGGACAGTATGATATACAGCGTATTGTGCAGCAAAAACGTAATATTCCTTCACTCATTATTGAGGCAGATATGCTTGATGAACGTAATTTCAGTGAGAGCCAGATTCTTACCAGAATTGAAGCATTTATGGAAATTATTAAGAATAAAAGAAGGTAGAATCTCATCTTTTTCTTGTTAGGGGAGTTAACGATGGCTTGCTTATGGCTACCAACAAGGAATGAAAATAATTGGCGATAGTCATCCTGAAATTGAGAATGTCGTCCCGGAAACGTAGCATGTCATTCTGAACCTTGATTCAGGATCGAATCGAAAAGCAATAATTATATTTTTGCAGGAGATTATATATGTACGAAAAAAAGCCATGGCTTAAATTTTATGGTGATGTACCTCATACTTTAGAATATCCAAAAGTTACGATGTATGAAGCACTCATGAATACGGTAAGTCGTAAACCCAATGCTATTGCATGGGATTTTATGGGGCATACTGCTACCTATAAGGAATTTTCAAAACTTATTGACCAGTGTGCCAGAGGCTTATATGCATTGGGATTACGAGAAGGTGATACAATAACTATCTCGATGCCAACAGTGCCTCAGGGGATTATCTGTTTTTATGCTGTTAATAAGATTGGTGCTGTTGCCAGTATGATTCATCCACTATCGCCACCAAAAGAAATAGAATTTTATCTTACTATCAGCAATAGCAAATTTGCATTAACGATTGATGCATTCTATAATGCATTTAATGAAATTATGGATAAAACCCCATGTAAAACATTGATACTTGCAAAGATTTCTGATTATTTACCGGCACTTAAAGCATTGGGATTTAAGCTAACAAAGGGTAGAAAAATACCAAAGGTACCACAAGATCCTCGTGTTGTATGGTGGAATGATGTAATGAAACAATCTTCAGGTGATGTTCCAAAATCCAATATGAAAACTGATGATATGGCTGTGATACTCTATAGTGGCGGTACAACAGGGATGCCCAAAGGCATTATGCTTTCCAATATGAATTTTATCAGCGAAGGAAAGCAGGTAGCAGCATGGGGCAGGATGTCGGAGGGTGATGCAGTGCTGGCAATTTTACCAATATTCCATGGATTTGGTTTAGGTGTTTGTGTTAATGCTTTCTTTATGGGTGGTGGTAAAAGCATACTGGTGCCTCAATTTGATGCAGTTGTTATTGCAAAATTGATCAAAAAAACAAAGCCAAACTTTTTAATTGGTGTGCCAACATTATTTGAAGCATTAAGTAAAAGCAAGGTTATTCAATCAGCAGATTTGTCATGCATAAAAGCTGCATTCAGTGGTGCAGATACATTGCCAAGGGTTGTCAAAGATGAGTTTGAAAGAGTTGTAGCACAACAGGGAGGGAATGCTAAATTGCGCGAAGGTTATGGATTAACCGAGTCAGTAACTGCTATTATGGCAATGCCGATGAATGAATACAGGGAGGGCAGCATAGGAATCCCATTTCCTGATATGATGGCAAAGATTGTAAAAACTGGAACTATTCAGGAGGCTCCATGGGGAGAAGAAGGTGAAATTTGTATTCATGGTCCTGCTGTTATGATTGGATATCTCAATCAACCTGAGGAAACTGCTAAAACATTACGCAAACACGATGATGGTTTGGTATGGTTGCATACAGGTGATATTGGCACAATGGATGAAGATGGCTTCTTCTACTTTAAGTTACGACTTAAAAGGATGATAAAATCGTCTGGCTTTAATGTATATCCAACACAGGTTGAGGATGTATTGCGTAAACACCCTGCAGTTGATCAGGCATGTGTTATTGGAGTACCTGACAAAGCGCAGGTGGAAAGAGTAAAGGCATTTGTTGTTTTAAAACCAGAATATAAGGATAAGAAGAGTGATGATTTAGCACAGGAATTGATAAAACATTGCAGGGATCATTTGATAAAATGGAGTTGCCCGCGCGAGATAGAGTTTAGAGATGAATTGCCACAGACAAAGGTTGGGAAAATAGCATTTAATGTACTTGAAGATGAAGAGAAAGAAAAGCTAAAAGCAAAAGGTGAATATACCGGCTAAATAT
>JAKPOE010000347.1 GCA_029548025.1 Spirochaetota bacterium | reverse complement strand
ACTTCGTCTTCAAGCGCATTTATTTGTTGTACTATTGGTTTCAGTTTTTTAATATCACGCTCATGCTTTGTTCCAAAGAAAAGACTTAATATTGTATTTATCATACCATTATCCTGTTATAATATTTTCCATTGAGGAGGGGATACCTCAATGATTTAACTTTTACCAATCAACTTCACCATTTTCATCATTATTGTACAAACCTGATATATGTCAATGTATATACAATTACCATGCGTTATTTGAAACAAATTTTATTTTAAGGTTACACAATAAAGAACCTATTGTTAAAACACAATTAAATCGTCCCTGTTTATGACCTCTTCATAATATTTTGAACCAAATATCTTTTTTATTTCCTGAGTATTCTTGCCTTTTATTTTATGTAATTCATCACTGGTATAATTAACAATACCTTTGCCAATAACCATTCCATGAGTATCAACTATCTCAACTGCATCGCCCAGATCAAAATCCCCTTCAACATTCATTATCCCTATGGCAAGTAGCGATTTTTTATTTTCTTTCAATGCCTTCACGGCACCATCATCTATAGTAAGCTTACCTTTTGGTTTAACATTGAATGCTATCCAGCGTTTTTTGCTTTTTAACTGTGTTTTTCCTGAAAAGAGCGTGCCTATTTTTTTGCCCTGCATTATTTGCTTTAATATATTTTCAGTTTTCCCATTGGCAATTATCATCATCACGCCTGATTTTATAACTATTTCGCCTGCTTTAATTTTTGTAACCATGCCACCTACCCCATGCTCACTACCAGCACCACGGCATCGTTTTTTTACTTCATCATTTATTTCAAAAATCTCACTCACCGGTTCTTCATCATGCTCATCCC
This sequence comes from Spirochaetota bacterium, assembly GCA_029548025.1. Next base: position 1,014 of record JAKPOE010000347.1, on the reverse strand, counting down.
AGTAAAATCCATCAACATCCGACAACAATATCAATAGATCAGCCTGTACAATATTTGCAACATGCGCTGAGAGTGTATCATTATCACCAAATTTAATCTCTTTAATGACAACAGAATCATTTTCATTAACTATCGGTACAACTCCCATATCCAGAAGAGCATTCAAGGTATGCCGAGCATTTAAAAATCTCCTGCGATGTTTTACATCATCTTCGGTGAGCAAAATCTGTCCAACCTGATATCCGCGTTTATTAAAACATCCCCGGTAAACATCCATAAGTATTGATTGCCCAATAGCAGCTAACGCCTGCTTTTCCGGGATAGTGCACAGCATGCGTTTTTTTTTCATAACAGAAGAACCAGCACTGATTGCACCTGAACTTACAATCACTACTTTATACTTTTTTTTAATAAGAAAAACAACATCGTCAACAAGCTTATCAACGCATTCAGCAGATATACCATCTGAATTGGTAATGAGCGATGAGCCAACCTTAACAACAATAGTCTTTACCCGTTTTAAATACTGAGAACGTGGCATGTGTTTATTCCATTATCAAAAAAAGTTTCTCAATTAATATATCAATATTATATCCTGTCAATGATGATATGGGTACACAATCATATTTTTCTTTTTGCAATAGTTGTATCCTTGTTTGCAAAATAGATTCGCTTACCATATCACTTTTTGTCAGCAGTAGTATTGAATGCCGTTTTGACAAATTATCATTATACGTTGATAACTCTGCTTTTAACAGTGAAAGTGTATATAATGGGTCTGCATCAACAGCTTCAACACAAAACAAAATTACCTTAACCCGTTCAATATGCTGCAAAAATGAAAGACCCAATCCCAACCCTTTATGAGCACCCTCAATAATCCCGGGAATATCAGCTATCGTAATAACCTTCTCTCCCTGCTCAATGACCCCTAAATTGGGTATAAGCGTGGTAAAAGGATAATTGGCAATTTTTGGCTGAGCATTAGTTATTTTTGCAAGCAACGTAGATTTC
>JAKPOE010000339.1 GCA_029548025.1 Spirochaetota bacterium | reverse complement strand
CATGGGCATATGGCAGTTATTCCCACATTTCGTATGCAAATAGCTCGGAATAAATCAAAAGAGATAATGAACGAAATTGCTAATAGTCATAAAATAAATAAGATAGCATATCATGAAGCCGAAATGGTTATGACTGATATTGTTAATGATTTAACTTCAACCGACATAGTAGCTCTTAATTTACTAAAAGATTTAAAAACCCATGAAGAATATATCTATAATCATTCGGTAAATGTGGGTATATTAAGTGCTGTTCTTGCAAGGATGATTGGTACTTTTAATAAAGACGAAATAAAAAATATAGCTGTAGGTGCTTACCTTCATGATATAGGACAGATGCAGCTAGATAAAAATCTTCTGGAAAAAGAAGGGAAATATAATATTACCGATATTCAAAAAATGAAACGGCATCCACAGCTGGGTTATGAAACATTAAAAAAAATAAAAGATGTTCATCCAATAGTTTTGCAATCTATACTATTTCACCATGAACGGTATAATAACCATGGTTACTATGCATTACCTTATGAAAATCTTCCTGTTTATCCAAAAATAGTTGGCATATGTGATATCTATGACGCTCTTACTTCAAAAAGACCCTTCAGAAATGCTATTGAACCTAGTAATGCATTGAAAGCCATCCTGAATGCAATAAATATTCATTTTGATTATCAACTGGTCAATATTTTTATTAATAAATTAGGTCCTGTATTGAACAATACTCAATCCTTTTATACTCATAATGATATATGCGAATTAAATACTCAAGAATTAGCTATTATTAAAGATTTTGGTATTGATGATATGCTAAAACCAAAAGTGATCATTTTTTGTAAATTCCAAAGAACAGGTGAACAGATCCTGGCACGATTTTACGATAATCCTTTAGAGATAGATCTATCTCATGATCCAGATAACCGATACATGATAAAAATAATCAACAATTATAAACAGCTTAAATCAATTCAAAAGAAATTAGAAGAAAAAAATTTAATATAAAAATAATCTGCATTAATATATCATATTTTATTAATAACGGTAATCTTTCTAAAGATTTTCAATACATACATATTTATTTATTTATTTATAATAGATAACGTATATGGGTAAGTTGCAACATTACTTGATATCAATAATAACTAATGTTATATCATCAGTTATCCTGTTTTTACTCCCTGCCCATTGGATTAAGGCATCAATAATGACATCAATGAATTCTTCTGGATTTAAATAATAGAATTTTTCAATATATGAAATAAACCTATCTAATCCAAATATCTCATTTTTCATATTTCTTATTTCAACAATTCCATCAGTATAAAGAATAATCCTATCATGAATGTTAATTTTACATTCAACAACATCTGTTTTAATTGCATTAAATACTCCTAATATTTTACCGGGTACATTTATTTCCCTTACTTTTTTAGTATCGCTTTGCCATATGAGAGGCAATGGGTGCCCAGCTCTGGAAAATTTAACTACCATGTCCGATGAATCAATATACGCATAAAGGGCAGTTATTGGCTGTCCGCCTGTCTTGCCATACAATATACTATTCATATTAGCCATCACTTCTGCAGGATTGCTGGCATAGTTTCTTTGTAAAGAAAAGGCTATATTGACTGTTGATGCAATCAACGAGGCAGGAATACCATGCCCGGTGACATCAGCAATCAGAACACCTATTTTGTTGGCATCAAGTTCGTAGAAATGATAAAAGTCTCCTCCTATTTCATCCATTGGTATATAACACGCTTCAATTCTAATTTGTTGTGTGGATGGTATAACTTCAGGCAAAATAGTCTTTTGAATCTTCCGGGCAATTTCCAATTCACTATTAATTGTTACCAGTCTGTTCTGGATTTTTATTGACTCTTCCAGTGCAACAAGTGATTGAGTAAAAACAAATATAAGTAATCCTATCTCCAGGAGATATACACTGTTTATTAACTGTTGTGCAAATAATATATCATGTATTAAAGTGAAAAATAAAAATGTAACACCAAATATATACAATAATGAATTAGGAGAATTATAGTTTGTTTCTCTAATCATGACAATTAACATGTACAACCCTGAAAGTACCAGGGCTATATTAATATAAATCAATGAATATGAAACATACATTACAGGTACTACCAGAACAAATATTGCAAAAAAGCCGAAATAAATATCAATAGACTTTAAAATAATAGTATTTAATTTATTTTGAAACAACTCATTAACAAAATGTGCAAACGTTACCATTCCAAACATTATTGTTAAATATTCTAATCGCAAATATATTTCCCATGGTAAAAAGGGTATTAATTTAACCAACAACTTTTCATCTGTTAATAATACTCGTATAGCAATGATTGCACAAAATAAAGCAAAATAAAGATTTGGATGATATGTTCTGTTGATTACAAATAGTCCCAGATGATAAATCAGAACAATAAATAAAGCTGCTACTACAAATAAAGTTATAAAAAGATCTATTTCATGATGTTTATTAATAGGATTAAAGTTACCATAGTAAATATGCCGTAATATTCCACCATTGCGTTGCTGAAAATTTGATATTTGTAAAACAAGTTCAGTTGTAGAAGAATCAATAGCAAATTGTGTTATAGTTGGTAGTTGAAATGGGATCATTGATTCTTTTGAAGTACCAACTTTACCATTTTCACTGATTAGTTTTCCATTTGCCCATAAACTATAAGCTGTATGTAGAAAGGGCATTTTTATTGTTTTAATCTGTCCAGCAAATTTTACATTATGAAGTATCAATAAACGGCAAGTAGCATATCCAAAAGCAGGAAATGAATACGAAACATCTTCTTGTTTATTCCATGCTTTTGGTACTTGAATATAAGTAATTGGTTTGATGTTTTTTTTAAAATTAGATGGATCAATGAGTTGATTCCAATAAAATTCCCACTGACCATCTAAGCTGATTATCACATTTGATGATTCATCGAAATCACGAAGGTCTAATACTCCCTGTATAGCCTTAGGGTTATATACTGAGCTTCTTTGTTTACACCCACTATTAATAAAAATCAGCATAAATATAATGCAAAACGTCGAGAATAAATAGATCTTATTATATTTCTTTTTCATAATATTTTATAAGATAATAATTATCACTAAAATGGTTTCATTCATTTACCAGGAATTTTAAATGCATAATTATATACTGTATAATTGTCCGCAATAACATTTTAATAAAACATATCGATACATAATCATTGCATCATTACTGATTATTGTATATAAATGTGTTTTCAAAAATTGTAAAGAATTTTTTACTATACTTTTTATAATAAAGCAAAATCAAGATCTTCACTTTTATTCAAAGTTAACAACAATTACTTTAAAATTGTGAGCTATTTTTATCTTTTATTTTTTAACACCTTTTCATCTGATGATAAAATTTCCCATATGATTTTTTTTCGCATACTCATTAATTATTGTATTAATCTGATTTTTGTATTAAAAATATCCATACATTTTATCTTCTTGACATCATAATAATTATGCTATGCGATAGTTATCGATACTATATACACTACTCTGGAAGGAGGAACCCATGACCATTGAAACAACCACCTGTATCACTATCAAACATCTGACATTGCTCAACCGCTATTCTGACTATTATAAGCTTCCGCTGCACACCTTTATCTTTCTCCTCATTAACTATGCTGCAAAGAAGGAACGATGCCGTATGCAGGCATTTAACCGCATTGCCTACCGAAAGCGGAGTAGCGAAAAGAACTGGAAGCGGGTGCATCTGTATGTTTACCATTCAGAATACGAGCTGTTTCTGGATGTGAAGAAGCTGTGGAAGATGTCGCTGGCAAAGATTATTGAATTCTGTATTGAGAAGGTTCTGGTAGAATTTTTACAGTATTTCAATCATCGCTTAAAAGAGATGAATACCGATAACTATCCTAACTATTATGAAAGCAGGGCGTACACCTTTTCTTTTTATAAGGAAAATGGCATACATTGCTGCCAATACCACTGGGGACCACCTCCAGAAGTACTCCAGCAGAACGCTTAGTTGCTGATTATACTTTTATTTTTGTATATTGCCATAAAGCTAATTATAATAGCACGGAAATATGCTATAGTAAACTTCTTTTAAATTATTATAGCCTTAAAAAAACTATTTCTTTGTCATGTCAACAACTGCAAAAGCAGGTTTTACCACTGTTTAATATTCGCAGGTGTATTTACAATTTTAAATTTTCAATGTTCCAGCATAATTTATTAATCACATGTTCTTTTTATTTCATAGTTTTATAGCTTCAACATACCAGCAGCATTCAATCATGCGACATCCTCTAAAGAAGGTATATTTGATATTACAAATATTAATATTTCTGTTGACATATCATAACAATACTATATACATTTAAAATTAAATTTATTATTTTATTATAGGGGGTTCGTTATGAAAATAGATTTACCATGGGGTTCTTCTTCGATACAGATAGATCTTCCCGAATCATGGGAAGTTATTATACCTGAGCACCAATTGAAAGAACTATCGCCAAAAAAACAAAAAGGAAAAGATATTGTTGCCAAATCGATAGCCCAACCTATTGCAGCAAAAGCACTTGCAAAATATTCTTTAAAGAATAAAAAAGTTGTCATTATTGTTGACGACAACACACGCCCAACACCTGCCCATACCTTTTTTGATGTGATACTTGATGCGTTGAAAAAAGCAGGCTGTAACACAAGGAACAATGCCATCGTAATACCTGCATTGGGTATACATACTCCAATGACACAACAGGAAATGGAGGTAAAAATTGGCAAAAAAAATATAAGCCAGATACAATGGGAAAATCATGATGCGTTTGATAAAGCAAAAAATATCCATTTTGGTAAAACTTCTCGTGGGATAGATGTATATCTTAATCATCATCTCAAAGACGCTGATCTAATTTTACTCATAGGTCTTGTTGAACCTCATCTGTGGGCTGGTTTTGGCGGAGGGCTTAAAAATATTTTGCCAGGTGTTGCTTATTCAGAAACTATCGGCCACCATCATGCCATTATTGCCGAACCACCATATCGATTCAACAGGGTAGCAGTTGATGCTGAACAAAATTCGTTTCGCCTTGATCTGGAAGAAACGTTAAATATGATTAAAGGGGAAATATTCTGTATTAATGTTGTGCTAGATACCAATAAGGAGATCATTGCAAGCTTTGCTGGTCATCCAATTAAGTGCCATAGAGAAGCAGTTGCATTTACGAAAACAATATGCGGCTTGCCTCTCCAAAAAAAGGTTGATGGGATTATCACCAATTCATTCCCTATGGATATTAATTTTAAACAGAGTATGAAATGTGTTGGTAACTGTCTGCCAGCTTTACGGCCAAAGGGCATTGTTATGGGCTTTTTGCGTGCTGAACGCGGACTTGATGATATCCCCATGCCAGAAAAATCTACACCATTATGGCTTACCCGCACTATTTTAAGAACATTGGGGGCTTCACGTGTACTGGGTTTTTTAGAAAAAATACAACCCGGACTTAATGTTGAAGAAAAATTTTTAACCTACTATTCAATGCAACTTATACGTGCGCACAATCTTTATTTTTATGTTCCATCTCTCTCAGATAAGGAAGTAAAAGCCCTGGGATTTTTTGAACGATTTACCTCGCCACAAGGAGTAATTGAGCGTGGATTAAACCATTTAGGTAAAAAAGCAACCGTTGCTGTTTTCAAAGAAGGTGGCTCAACTTTTCCTTTGTTTTAAGTATCGCACAATAAAGTAATTGACATAAAAAGAGCATTGCACAATACCAATGCCAATTCAACGTTAATAGGACAAAGGTGATCTATGGCTCAATGCAAGGATATTCTATTGATACTCCTATTCTGCATTCTTATTTCATGCAGTAATAGCGATTCTTCAGAGGCAAAAACAAATTCCCGTTTCGCAACTGCAACTATCAATGCTGATATTGTAGAGTCCGCTAAATTTTTAGCAGGCAAACCACTATCACCGTCATCACGTCTTTTCCAGCTTACTCTTGACAAACGTTATGTAAGCTATGTTGACGAAATAAAAAAGAGCTGGGAAAGACTGCAGAAAAAGAATATAGATGCAATTGTTAAATGGCGTGGTGAAAATTTGCCAAAAAAATACAATAAAACAATATTCTATCCATTTAGCGGACCTGACATCTTAAACGCTGTTGCCTTTTTCCCTGATGGTGATGACTATATTATGTTTGGGCTGGAACCATGTGGTGATATACCTGCTCCCTATTCATTGACAAAGGAACAAGTTTTTTCAGGTTTATGGGGATTGCGTGCATCATTGAATGAAATATTAAAAATAAATTATTTTATTACCAATGACATGAAGAAGGAGGTAAGTACCAACGAATTTAATAGCATGATAAGCATTATAATGTGGTTTTTGGAGCAATTGAATTATGATGTCATTAACGTAAAAAATATATGGATAGATGATTACAGCATGGTTAGCACAATGCCTGCTACAACACAACCAAATCACTACATACCAGGCGCTGAGATATATTTTAAAGATGCTTCCGGTTATATACGGCGCGTACGCTATTTTCAGATTAATGTTATCGACAATTCATTGTTGCAATATACCAATTTTATTCCTCATTTGGAGTCATATAAGCGCTTTACCACTATCATAAAGTCAGCATCGTATCTTATGCATAACGATACTAAGTTTACTAAGATACGTGATATAACATTAAAGCATAGTGATCTTATTCTGCAGGATGATTCGGGTATTGCCTTCAAGTTTTTTAGCCCCTATGAGTGGAAATTTACATTCTTTGGCGTATATAATACACCAATTCAAGTGTTTGCCAATCGCTATCAACAAGAGCTCAAAACACGCTTTAATGCACTATCCAAAGGACCGTTGCCATTTTCGTATGGCTATAATAAAGGCACTGGAAGATCCAACCTCATGTTAGCCGAGCGCATCCAGTGAAAAAATTTTCCTCAGCTATTATAGCAGGTTATATTTTTATTTTAAACTGCCTGCCTCAGCTCCAGGCTCAAAGCCCAATTCAAAATGGCATCCATACATTATATTTACCTGATGCAGTTGAAAAACAAAGCAAAACTATTCCTGTTGATATTTTTATAGGTGATAGTAACTATCAAAAAAACATTCTTGTTTTACCAGGATGGAATTTTTCGCGCAAACGATGGATACAGGAAACCTCGTTACAGCAGGAGGCATTGAAGCGACACTACAACCTCATACTCCCCGAGATGGGAATAACTATCTACGAATCAAAATATTTTAATGAAACAAAACGCAAATGGGCAAAAACGCCCGGCTCAGAGTGGATAAAAACAATACTCATTCCAGAAATGCAAAAGCGTGGTTTATTATTGTCGCACCAGTTCAATGCTGTTATGGGACTCTCTACTGGTGGACGCGGTGCGGTATTAACTGCACTTTACAACAAACAAATATTTAAAGCTTGTGCTTCATTATCCGGTGACTATAATCAGGCTACGATGTCCAATGATAAATTAATGACAGCTACTTATGGTCCATACTCTCAGTTTAAAGATAGATGGGCAAAAGAGGATAATCCGTATTTCATGATAGACGGATGGAATATCCCACTGTATCTTGGACATGGCACAAAGGATACAGTTGTACCATTTGATCAAACGAAAGCATTTTATGAAAAGTTGAAATCACAAAAACCAGATATTACCATTATATTTCATCAGTGTGAATTTGGCCATGATTTTAAATACTGGTCTTCTGAGGTAGTGCCTATTCTTCACTTCTTTGACGCCATTTATGAACATGCAGGGGAACAACAATGAATGACATTGACGATATAAAACAAAAGGCATATGATTTAGCTGAAAGCATAGCACAGCATCCTATAGCTATCCGTTATTTTTCTCTCTTAGAACAGATGAACGAGGATGAGGAGGCACAACAACTACTAACTCGTTTAGTAAATCATGGTAAAAAGCTTAATACAATGGCTGAAGCTGGTGACACGGATATTGTAAATGACCCGGATTCTATTGAATTACGCAATGCGATAATTGAAAAACCTTTAGTCAAAGAATTTGTATCTGCACAAAATGAATATCTGGGACTCATAAAAGAAATTATGGAAATACTACATACCCGATTAAATCCATAATTTCATGCTCTGACACCATCTTTTTCAACATACTATGTCATGGATGATATTTTTTTGCACTCTGAAGGCTCTGACCCCAATTTCTTTCTCATTTTCTCAATTGTAATCCGATTTTCAACGTGATATATATATGTACTTACGCAGGCACAGAACATGTGCTCTGACCCCTTGTAGATATTGTTTTTTCAAAAAAAATCACAAAAAGTATAAAAAAATACACCATTTCTTTTTAATATTTTTCATCTCCGGCGTTTTATATAGTATAGAGTAGCAACATCTATTTTTATAAAAAATATGGAGGAATACCCATGGCACGGAAATTGCGCCTACAACTGCCCGAGCATACCTACCACATCATGAGCCGCTGTATCGAGTGGCGGGATATGATGCAGGAGGAGTACTTTAAAGCCTGCTTTGTCGACATATTGAACAGAACAAAACAAAAATATGACTTTAAGCTGATAGCGTACTGCATCATGGACAATCACATCCATATCGTCATCCACACAACCAGCACAGGAGCGCCCATAGCACGCATTGTGCAGTATATTAAGGCACGGTTTGCCGAGATGTATAATAAAATAACCGGCAGAACGGGTCCATTCTGGAATGAGCGCTATAAGGATATCATTGTACAGTTTGCGCATGATGCGTTTCATTATTTGTTGTGGTTACTATGGTACATAGCGTTCAATCCGGTACGGAAGCGCCGGTGCGATAGTCCTGTACAGTATCGCTACAGCAGTATACAATCCTATGTACAGGAGGGTGCTGATGTTGGTGTACCGATAGATCATCATGAGTACTTTTTGCAGCTGGGGGACAGTTT
>JAKPOE010000325.1 GCA_029548025.1 Spirochaetota bacterium | reverse complement strand
CCCATTCCACTATTCCATGAAAATCCCCAGGTTTTGCAAATGTCATTAATCCTGTTGGTACTTCAGGTAGATTTTTCAAGCGTTCCTTTATTTCTTCTTCTGTCACACACATAGTATATATTTATTTTTAGTTCAACCTGTACCATTTTATAACCTAATTTGTTTTTAATTATCGGGGTTAGGAATATACTCCTATGGTGTTGGTTGTAATAACCATAGTTGGCGTTGACGAGGCATCTATATACGATTGATACACCACTAATCCTGATAGTTGATGTGTTATGGTAGTTCCATTTGTAATCTGTGTTATTCCTGCTCCTGTAAAATCAATATTACCTACACCATCCTTGAAATCATTATAGGCTGTAAAATCAGGGTAAGTCATGGAATAACAGCCACTCCCGTAAGTCATGTTATAACAGCCACTCCCGTAAGTCATGTTATTACAGTAACTCCCGTAAGTCATGTTATGACAGCTACTCCCGTAAGTCATGTTACCACAGTTACTCCCGTAAGTCATGGCATAACAGTTACTCCCGTAAGTCATCTTATTACAGCCACTCCCGTAAGTGACATAAGGAATAAAATTACACTCTTCAAAGACAATATTTGAACAAGTATCATCATCATCCATTGTCCTATCCGTGAAATCATCCGTATCCTGTATTGTTATTGAAAAAGGATGTATGTAATGCGATGTTGCACTATAACTTAAAAATGCGTTTTCTGTAATGTCAATAAGGAATGTCCACTTTGCAGAATCTCCGGGTTCATCGGTGCTTTCTGTTGTTGCATTAGCACCGTATAACGCATTTCCTACCTGTACAATGTCATTCCGTGAATAGGCTTGTGCTGCCCATGCAGGTTGTTCAATGCTGTATAAACGATAGGTGATTTCACGAAAGTCGTAATTTGTCTTAATAGCCTTTGCAACATCCTCCCTGCGTGTTATTATTCCTTTAAATCCTGCAGGTGATGTTAATGTGTCACCATCATAGAACTGCTTAATTGTTGAATAATTCAAAGGGTTCCAATCATATTTAAGGGCATCTGTTGGATGGAGTGTACTGTATGCTTCTGGCGCAAGTGTGTTGACACTTGTTGCCAACACCACCAAAGGCTCATTTTCCCCTGTATGGATTATCTTCTCTCCTACACCATCAAGGATATAGGAATACATTAATCCTTCTCCCATGGTAGCATCCACCATCCAATGTACGGTGGCAAAGTCTGTAATCTTATAAAGCTGTCCCTCTACAAGTCCTGAAGCACCGATTGCAGTCACAAGGTCTGCGTAGGTGATGTCTTCTATTCCTCCTCCACCTCCTACATCAGCCATTGTAGCAAAAGGATTTGTACTGTCTGGAGAATTTGCTCCACTAATAGCATCAAGCTCATCAGAGGAAGGTACATCGTTTACTGTAGCAAATGGATTGGAAGCATCAGGAGCATTAGCACTCTGTATAGCATCAAGCTCATCTGCTGTTATTGCAGAGGGGGGAGACAAACTCTGTATGAGCTCATCAAGGTTCAAATAATTCTTAAACCCCTTCTGGAGTTTTTCCCAATATCCCGTTTTAATAAATGTAGGCATCTTAGTAATTATTATTTGTTAATATTTAAGATTATACTTTTTTCTTAATTCATCAAGCTTACTTGCATAATACCATGTGCAATGCTTCTTGGTTTTCTCATTATTAAGGACATCATCCAAATGAGGATCTAACATAGGATCTTCACCCCTATGATATTTACCTTTATAGAATACAGGCATGTCTCCTGTAAATGGAGAGGTAGCTCCTGCGTTGTGATAG
>JAKPOE010000320.1 GCA_029548025.1 Spirochaetota bacterium | reverse complement strand
GCTGTTTTCTCTTTTAAGCGCTTCGGTATGGAATTTAATTATTATATATCTTGGCTATTCGTTAGGTAATAACTGGTTTATTGTGCAAAACAAAATAAGTCATATCTTATCACAATATAGCAAAGTATTGTTATTTGCCGGTGCTATAGTTTTATTGGTATATATTGCAATTAAATTTAAAAAATATGTAGCAAAAAATTAGTTATGCATATATACTATATTTCCCTGGTTATGTTTATGATTTTATGGAGACTTTAAATGAATTTTGAAGAATATTTTGACAACGACACCATACAGATAGAAAATACCATAATGGCAAGCGATCTTTCCAAAATAGATACCGCTATGCCTGCAACAATTCACATAATACCGGTTCGCTATAAACCTATATTTCCCGGTATTATTACCCCGCTTATTATAGCAAAACCAAGGTTTATGCACTCAATTGATGATGCATTAAACATCTCAAGATCTATTGGTATCGTTGTACTAAAAGATGATGACGTTGAGGATGTTGCATTAGATGATATAGAGATGTTTGGCACCGCTGCAAAGATAATTAAAAAAATTAATCTTCCCGATGAAAGCATCAATGTGCTGATCAATAGTGTTTGCAGGTTTAAAATCAACAAAATAACTGAAGAGAAAAGTAACATCCTTGCAAAAGTTGACTATATCTATGATAAGGCAAATCCAAAAAATGTAGAGATCAAAGCTTTAACACGCGCAATATTAAGTCAGCTTAAAATATTATCCGAAAGCAATCCTCTGTTTACCGAGGAGATGAAGCTGACAATGCTCAATGTTGATGAACCGGGACGCATAGCAGATTTTGTAACATCTATCTTAAATCTGGAAAAATATGAATATCAAAATATACTGGAAACAATCAACGTAAAAAATCGTCTGGAAAAAGTGCTGGTGCTATTACAAAAAGAGCTGGAGGTTGTATCAGTTCAGCGGAAAATACAAAATCGTATCAATGAGAAGATATACAAACAGCAGAAAGATTATTTTTTACGAGAACAATTAAAAATCATAAAACAGGAATTGGGAGTAGAGGATGACAGGCATCATGAAATTGAACAGATGAGATCTTCAGCGGAAGCATTGCATCTTAACCATGAATCCAGAGAAAAGATTTTTGAGGAAATAAACAGGCTTAATTATATTGAATCCAATACTCCGGAATATACCATAGCCCGTACCTATATCGATACTGTTCTTTCTTTGCCATGGGATACCTATACTGATGATTATTTAAATATTGAGTATGCAGAAAAAATTTTAAAGAAAAGTCACCATGGATTAAATGATGTCAAAGAAAGGATTATTGAATTTTTAAGTGTAAGGATGCTAAAACCTGATTCAGGTGGTTCAATATTGTGTCTTGTTGGGCCGCCAGGTGTAGGGAAAACATCCCTGGGACAGGCTATTGCTGATTCTTTAAAACGAAATTTTTTCAGGGTTTCACTGGGCGGAATCCGCGACGAGGCAGAGATTAAAGGACACCGTAGGACCTATATTGGAGCAATGCCCGGGAAGATAATTCAGGGCATGAAGATATGTAAATCTAAAAATCCTGTTTTTATGCTTGATGAGATTGACAAGCTGTATCAAAGCTACCAGGGAGACCCTGCTGCATCGTTATTAGAAGTTCTTGATTATGAACAAAATCATGCATTCAGGGATCATTATATAGATATGCCTTTTGACCTTTCAAAGGTTTTCTTCATTACAACTGCAAATACATCTGAAACTATCCCTGATGTGTTACTTGATCGTATGGAAGTCATTCGTATTCCGGGATACATTGCTGAAGAAAAGTATGAAATTGCAAAACATTTTTTGTTGCCAAAACAGCTTAAAAAACATGGTTTAGCCCATAATCCCATAAAATTAGATAAAAATGCTTTATATTGCGTCATTAACGGTTGGGCGCGTGAGGCAGGAGTACGAGGTTTAGACAGACAGATTGAACGTCTTTGCCGAAAAAAGGCAAAATCAATTGTTAAACAGGATGATTCATTCCCTGAACATCTTGACAGTAATGAACTTCGCAGGCTTCTGGGAGCAGAGATATATACTGATGATACCATTCCTGAAAAGCTCAATCCAGGCGTAGCAATAGGATTGGCATGGACAACAACCGGTGGTTCTATTTTGTTGATTGAATCGCTTTCCACGCCAGCACAGGCAACACCTGCATTAACACTGACAGGTAATATTGGCGATGTCATGAAAGAATCGGCAACTATCGCCTATAATTACATTAAACATTACTGTGATAACAATCATCAGGTAATAGATTATCTTACTAAAAATAACATCCATATCCATGTCCCCGCAGGAGCTATCCCCAAAGATGGACCGTCTGCCGGTATTACCATGGCAACAGCGCTCTATTCACTGGTATTGCAACAGCCAATTACAAAACGTATTGCTATGACAGGTGAACTTACCCTTTCAGGGCGGATATTGCCGGTTGGCGGCATTAAAGAAAAAATTATTGCTGCTAAACGTGAACATTGTGTTGCAATCATACTGCCAGCAGAAAACAAACGGGAAATTCATGAAATACCTTCACATATTATAAAGGATATATCACTGTTTTTTGTTGCCCATATTGACGAAGTCTTTGATATAGTATTTCATTAACCAATCGTAACGATGACTTCATAGGCTGTTTTTATCAAATAGATTTTCCAATGCACACACAGTGCATAATACTATTTTATATATGAACTATCGGTATAAAAATATGGCAAAGGGATGTATATATAAATACAGTATAGGAATGGTTGTAATCATACTCTGTATTTCCCGTGTTGCCAGTGCACAGATCAATGGCACTGCCATGGGCGGTATAGTAACAGTAACATCCGAAGGAAGCAATGATACCACGCGGAATCCTGCCCTTTTAGGGATCGTAGCCAACTCTATTATCAATATGTATGCCACAGGCACAGCTTTCTATGATGAAGAAACTAATCCCCGCCTGCATGCTTCAGATATAAATATCCAGTCAGTTCAACAATCCAATGATTACTACTATACATTTTCTATTGTTGCTGGATATGCAAAACCTTTAAGCAAAGGAACAATAGGATACAGCCTTTCATCAAAGGATAATCTGTATCTGCGAAGAAAAGATGTACAAAAACTCAGTGGTAATGTTTCAGGCATTTCTTTTACCCAGACACAAACCACTACAACTGATGAGTTAGCCCCCACCGTCACCATAGCCTACGGATGGAAATTATTTGACAATAACTATGCAGGATTACAGATTGCCGCAACTCCATACCTGTCAAATAATGACACCAAAACCGATAATAGCTTATCCCCTTCATACAGCTTTACTCTGAAAGAATATGCACTTATCATACAACCTGCAATTGGTTACCTGATGACCGATGAAACATCACAGGTTGGATTACGTTTTATCCCTTCAACAGTTAAATTGACCAAAAAAAAAGTAGATGCTGATTTTAGTACCGGGGATAGTTCATATAATGATGACTTGAAGATTCAACACTTGGAAGGACCACAGATTAATGCAGGGGGATATGTACAGATCATTCCAACATTAGGAATAGCACTGGAAGCTGGTTTCATTATGCCCAGCGAATACAGCAATACCAGTATACAGGTAACTGACAATCCCTCTCCCGCCATTAAACATCAATCTATAGAAGTGAAGAACAATCCAATACTACTATTAAAAGGCGGCACCCAATATACCATCAATGAATCACTGCAGATTATGAGTGGTATAGCATTTTTTCATCTTTTTAGTAATGCTGCCAATAACAACAGTATGGGCAATGGGAAATATAATTCTTTATTAATGACATTGGGTTGCAACTACATCTATACGCCTGATATCGTAATTACAGGCTTGCTTATCGTGTCACGTAACAGCATTGATACATATTATTATTCAGAGGACAGCATTTCACTGGAATCAGAAACAAAATCCAATGTGTGGACCATCACGGTAGGTGCAGGCATATCGTATAAATTATAATGTGCTATACCCTGTAATCATGCAAAAAAGCTCCAACCCTCCGTGCAACAACAATACCCACATCACCGCGGGTTATACCATGACTTTTTGAGTGCACCATGGTACATTCTTTTTTTTCTGAGGGTATTTTCATGAACAGCTCAAAAGCACCCTTGGGGTCAACCGTTGTATCG
Organism: Spirochaetota bacterium; assembly: GCA_029548025.1. The sequence continues at coordinate 189 of JAKPOE010000320.1, read as the reverse complement.
CCAGCACCCTGCATTATTAATACCGGGATATAAATGTCGTTAAGCCGTTTTTCAACAACATCCATCAATGTTTCCATCTGATGAATGCCAGAAACGGGGTTTTTAAGATAGTTAATATCAGGATTATCAGGATGATTGGGGATAAAATCCAGCCTGCCAATCTTTTTTATTTTTAAAAATGATAAAAAT
>JAKPOE010000318.1 GCA_029548025.1 Spirochaetota bacterium | reverse complement strand
ATTGCAGGCAAGGGGCATGAGGATTATCAGATTATTGGAACAAAAAAAATACACTTTGATGATAAAGAGGTAGCGCTAAAATATATCAATGAAAGGAATGCAAAGTGATAGTGCAGTTTGAAACATCTTCAGTAACTATCGCCAGAGCTATAGGTGCAAAGCACTATGGTGTTGATATGGCTGTTAAATACATCACAACGGATTCACGGCTTTTAGACGATAAAAGTTTGTTTGTTCCGATAGCTGGTCAGAAATTTGACGGGCACGATTTTATTGAAGAGGTGTGTAAAACTGGGAAATGCTCTTCGGTTTTGACACACAAACACACTGATGTTGCGATTGCCGAGAGGTATGGTGTCAGCGCTATTGTTTGTGATGATACCCTGCACGCATATATGGATATTGCTCTATGGCACCGCAAAAATTTTGATATTCCAACTATTGGTATTACGGGAACCAACGGGAAGACAACCACAAAAGAGATGATTGCTAACGTTTTAGAATCGCAGGGCAGGGTACTGAAAACAGAAAAAAATTATAACAACGAGATTGGTGTGCCGTATACACTGTTGCATTTAAACAAAGAGCATGCATTTGCAGTGATAGAGATGGGAATGAATCATTTAGGTGAGATACACCGATTATCACTGGCTGCTGCGCCAGATGTTGCAGTAATCACCAACATTGGAGAAGGTCATCTTGAATTTGTAGGATCAACCATGAATGTTGCACATGCAAAAGCAGAGATTCTGGATGGCATGAATAAGGGTATATGTATCATCAATAATGAAACAAAGCATAAGGATATTGTCATTAATAAAGCTAACGACAAAAAGATTAAGGTTATAACATTTGGACTTACCGGTGATATACGCCCTGCAACCTTTGCTGTTTATGCCGATAAAACCGTAGTGCAGTATGATGGTATTGATTTTGTTGTTTATGCGTATGGATTCCATAATGTGTATGCTATGCTGGCAACTATTGCAGTTGCAAAGGTATTGGGAATACCGCTGAACAATGTTAAAGAATCCCTTGAATGTTTTAAGCCAGTGTCGATGCGAAGTGCTCTACACAATGGCCGTTGTATAATCATTGATGACAGCTACAATGCAAATCCGCTTTCTATGGAATATGCGTTTGCCAGTGCATCAATGGTATTCCCCCATAAACGTAAGATTGCTGTTCTTTCAGATATGAAAGAGCTTGGCAATGTTTCAAAAGAACTACACTATGAAATTGGCGCTAAATTAGCACACAGCGGGTTTGCTTACCTTTTTATATGGGGCAACGATGCAAGGTTTTACGCTGATGGCGCCATTGCGGCAGGTTTTGAGCGTTCGCAGATTTATATATATGATGACAAAGAAGAGCTTATACAGGCTTTGAGACAGTTTATTCAAGCTGATGATGTGGTTCTTGTTAAAGGTTCGCGTTCAATGAAGATGGAAGAAGTAGTAAAAGCATTAGAATAATGAGGTATCTATGTTTTACCATTTTATTTTACCATTACATGAATATCTTTCATTTTTACGATTGTTCCAGTATATTACCTTCCGTTCGGCGTATGCAGCTTTGACATCGCTTGTCATTGTGTTGCTGTTTGGTGGAATGGTTATACGCTGGCTAACCTACCTGCGCTTTAAAGAAGAGATCAGAGCATTAGGTCCCCAGTCACATCAAATAAAAGCAGGTACGCCCACCATGGGTGGCGTGCTTGTTTTAGGTTCGGTTCTTATCTCGGTGTTATTATGGGGAAATTTTAATAATCTGTATGTAGTACTTCTGGTAGTTGTTACGGTTTTGGCGGGAGCATTGGGCTTTGCTGATGATTATATTAAATCTATTTTGAAGAAAAAGGATGGTATTCCGGCACGGTTAAAATTTTTTATGCAATGTGTTATTGCCTGTGCGGTTGTTGTTGTCATCTATCTTTTTCCGTCAAACAGTAAAGAGGCAACAACGCTGTATGTTCCATTTATTAACAAAGCAATTATTGATTTATCATGGTGGTGGATTATCTTTGCCATTCTGGTTATTGTTGGCAGCTCCAATGCGGTAAACCTGACCGATGGGCTTGATGGCCTTGCCATAGGTACGGTTACCATAGTGGTTGGTGTTTTAGCAGTAATGTCGTACGTGTCAGGGCATCAGCCTATTGCACAGTATTTGCGCATACCGTATATTCCACAGGCAGCAGAGCTTACCGTTTTTTTAGCAGCGCTGGGTGGTGCTGGACTGGGTTTTTTGTGGTTTAATTCCAATCCCGCAACAGTATTTATGGGGGACACCGGCTCGCTGGCACTTGGCGGGATAATAGGTACTGTTGCCATTATGATTAAAAAGGAGATATTTCTTTTTATTGTTGGCGGCATTTTTGTTATTGAGGCACTATCGGTCATCATTCAGGTTGGTTCGTACAAACTAAGGAAAAAACGCGTATTTAAAATGGCGCCCATTCATCATCACTTTGAGCTATCAGGCGTGCCAGAGCAGAAGGTGGTAGTTCGTATGTGGATAGTTGGCATTATTTTAGCAATACTGGGTTTGAGTTCATTAAAGATATTATAACTATAGGATAGTTATCGTAATGAAGACACAGCACATATTGGTTGTTGGTTTGGGATATAGAACAGGGCTTGCATCAGCCAATTTTCTTGTTAACAAGGGATTTGATGTTACCGTGTGTGATATTAAATCTTCTGAGGAACTATCGCCCATAATACAAAAACTTGATGCACGGGTAAAGGTGATTGCCGGCAATCAGCATCCATCATTGCTGGAAAATGGATTTGATGAGATAGTATTGAGCCCCGGAGTTCCACAGTCCATTCCCCTGATTCAGGAGGCATATAGAAGAGCTATTCCTGTAATATCCGAGATAGAATTAACATACCGCTATTGTAAAGCTGCCATAGTAGGGGTTACCGGTACCGATGGGAAATCAACGGTAACCATGTTGATTGCTCATTGTCTTACGCAGCTGGGCTTTGACGCTCATCCGGGAGGTAATATTGGCATACCGTTTATTTCGCTTGTCGATTCATTACATGAAGATTCAGTGGCAGTGATTGAGCTGTCGTCATTTCAGCTTGAGACGGTTAAAACATTTAAACCTGATGTAGCAATCATAACCAATCTTACTCCTGATCATTTAGATAGATACAATTCATTATATGATTACTTTAACGCTAAGATGAATATTGCCATTAATCAGTGCAAGGATGATTATTTTATTTTTAACAGGGATGATGAATTTATAGTTAACAACATGCCTGCACTACAATCGCAACAACATTCATTTTCCTTATTGGGGAAAGCAGATTGTTTTTACAGCAATGGTGCAATTGTTATGGATAGTAATGGTGAAACAACGCTTGTTGCATATGCCAGTAACATGAAGATAGCAGGGCTGCATAATGTGCAGAATGCTATGGCGGCTATTCTGGCATCAACCTTTATAGGGAAAAAGTTTGGTAACAATATTGATTTAAAAGTTCTGGAAGAAGCGTTATACAGTTTTAAAGGATTGCCGCACAGGGTACAAAACATTGGCGAATATAAGGGAAGGATTTTTATTAATGATTCAAAGGCAACAACCACTGGTGCGGTAATAATGGCATTAAAAAGTTTGCAGGATAATGTAATACTTATCCTTGGTGGCAGGGCAAAAGGCGATGATTATTCACGATTGAAACCAGTCATAAAAGGTAAGGTGAAAGCGTTAGTGCTCATTGGTGAAACAAAAGATGAATTTGCCTCAATCTTCAGCGATATACCGCATATTAAAGCATTTTCAATGGAGGATGCTTTAATAAAGGCTATGAAACTCAGTGCGAAAGGTGATACAATACTTCTTTCTCCAGCCTGCGCCTCGTTTGATATGTATAAAAATTATGAACAAAGAGGGAATCACTTTATTGAAATTTATTCTAAATTGGTGCGAGGAGAACTGGCGTGGATGTAAAGGCGGTGATAGACACTCGCAGAAAAGGCGAGCCAGAAATAGCACTGTTTATTGTGTCGTTTATTCTTATTGGCATAGGGATTGCAATGAGTTACAGCGCCAGTGCAATTTTTGCTGAACGGGTGTTTGGTGATTCGTTATATTTTTTAAAACGGCAGCTTGTATGGTGTTGTCTGGGATTTTTTATAATGATGATAGTACAGCATATTGATTACAGATATTACCAGCATTACACCCGTATAATGCTGTTGTTTACCATGATTGCGCTTATTCTGGTATTAATACCCGGCGTAGGTATTACCGTTAAAGGTTCATCTCGCTGGCTGGGATATGGTCCTTTGCAATTCCAGCCAGCGGAATTAGTGAAATTATTTGTTGTTATATATTTTGCAAAAGTATTTTCATATGACAATCATCGGGAAATTAATGTTTTACAGCTTTTGTTGCCATTGCTGGTAGTGGGTATTTTCTTTTTGCTTATTATGTTGCAGCCTGATTTTGGAACAGCTATTAATCTGGCCATCATTTCGGTAGTGTTACTTTTTGTTTCCGGTTTTCCATTGATATATATGATAGGTCTGGCATTATTGAGTGTGCCAATGTTTTATCTGTTAATATATCAGGTTGAGTATAGACGTCAGCGCATTTTAGCTTTTTTTGATCCATGGTCGGATAGGTTTGGTAAGGGATATCATATTATCCAATCATTTATTGCATTTAAATTAGGAGGTATGTTAGGTGCGGGATTGGGTTCGGGAACTCAGAAGATTAAGCGATTACCGGAACCACATACCGACTTTATATATGCAGTCATTGCCGAAGAAGCAGGTTTATTGGGAACATTCAGCATTCTTATTCTTTATTTATTTTTTTTCTATTTTGGGGTTAAAATTGCACTGAAAGCACCGGATGAATATGGGAGACTACTAGCAATGGGGTTAACACTTCTTATAACAGTTCAGGCATTTCTCAATATCAGTGTTGTCATTGGGCTGCTTCCAACAACTGGCATACCGCTTCCGTTTATAAGTTATGGCGGTTCTTCGTTATTGGTTAATATGATGGCAACAGGAATATTGTTGAACATTTCAAAATATCGCGAGGTTGTTCCAAGGGATATTAAATTTGATAAAGAGGTGCTGGTATGAAAACACCAGTATTGATAAGTGGTGGCGGGACAGGCGGGCATATAATGCCGGGGATAGCGTTGTATGAAGAGTTGAAAAGCAAAGGATATGAGGTATTCCTGCTGGTTGGTACCGGTGATGTGAAATTTTCATCCCTGAATAGTGTGGAAAATATCCAGGTGTATAATGCGCCAACAATGTGGAAAAATATTGTTAATTTTCCAGTGTTTACAATACGTTTTATTTCGGCAATGCTATGGACAATGAAGTTTATAGCAAAAAATAATATAGCAGCAGTTATTGGTATGGGAGGATATGTTTCAGCACCATCGCTTGTTGCAGCAATGATAAAGAAGATACCTATATATCTATGTGAACAAAATGTAGTGCCCGGTATGGTAACCAATTTTTTTGCAAAGCGTGCAAGAGCAATATTTACTACATTTGAAGCCACTACAACATATTTTGATGTGGAATCAACTGGTAAAATTGTACATGCTGGCAACCCCATACGGAAACAGGTGTTAACACCTGTAGAAAAAGATGCAGCCTTAAAACGTTTTAATATGATCCACTGTAAAAAGGTAATATTGGTGATAGGGGGCAGTCAGGGTGCATTGAAGCTTAATGAACTTACATATGATATGCTTGTTAGCTATCCGGATAGATTTGCAGATGTAGGTATTATATGGAGTACCGGTACATATTCATACCAGCAGTTTAAAGAAAAGCTGCATACCATAAAGCATGCATCAATTTATCTTGCACCATATATTACTGATGTTGAAAATTCATATGCAGCATGTGATATTGCTATTAGCCGTGCCGGAGCAGGTGTCATGATGGAGCTTGCAGCATGGGGTATTCCTTCAATTTTGATTCCATATCCTTTTGCAGCAAAGGATCATCAGAAAAAAAATGCACAGGAGTTTGTGAAAGCAGGTGCTGCAGAAATGATCAATAACAGTGACGCAACTGCACAAGTAGTTGCCACGCTATTGTTTGATTTACTTGATAATGAAACGTTATTACGGAAAATGAGTGCTAAAGCAAAGTCCATTGCAAAGCATAATGCGGCAGAAATTATTATTAATTATATTATTAAAGATTCTGATTTGAAAAAATAGGAGCGAGTAGTAGTGTTTAGAAAATCCAAAAAAATGCATTTTATTGGCATTGGTGGCATCGGGATGTCAGGTATTGCCGAGATTTTAATCAATTTGGGTTATGATGTGTCAGGTTCAGATTTGAGGGAATCAGAGCAAACCAAACGGTTGCGCCAATTGGGTGCAACCATTTACATTGGCCATTATCCATCAAACATAAAGGATTACCATGTGGTTGTAACATCAAGCGCTATTAGTAAAAATAATCCTGAAATAATAGAGGCAAAGAAAAGAAAAATACCGGTAATACACAGGTCAGAAATGCTTGCTGAATTGGTGAGATTAAAACATGGAATAGGTGTTGCAGGTACACATGGGAAAACAACCACCTCATCCATGTTAGCCTATATTTTATATCATGGAGGATTAAATCCTACTGCCGTTGTTGGTGGCAAGGTTTTAAATTTTGGCAGCAATGCAAGAATAGGTGAAGGGCAATATTTTGTTTTTGAGGCGGATGAATCGGACGGGTCATTTCTAAAGCTTTTACCTACTATTGGGATTGTAACCAATATCGATGCAGATCATCTGGATCATTATAAATATTTTGAGGGCATTAAAGAAGCATTCATTACGTACATGAATAATATCCCGTTTTATGGATATTCAGTAGTTTGCATGGATGATCCGGTTGTAGCTGAGGTATTGCCCAGGATTGAGCGTCCCTATGTTACCTATGGATTTAATCCCGGAGCTAATTTTAAAGCTACCAATATTAAGTT
>JAKPOE010000309.1 GCA_029548025.1 Spirochaetota bacterium | reverse complement strand
TTGATGATGTTGTCTGGTATTGGCAAAGCTTTGTAATGACGTATAGAGCGTCGAGTTTTAATAGCTTTGAGTATATCCATACAATTACTTTTGATACGTAGCTAAAAGAGCGTCAACACTATTTTGCTTTTTTTTAACCCGGTTGATGTGATCATTAATAATTTTTTCAAAATCAACATCACCGCGAATTATTTTTACTCGTTCCGTTTCAATATAGCCTAAATTGGTGGTTATTTTAACAGTGCTTGCTATGCTGGCATATTTTTTTGCCTGATACCAGTACGGCAACGCTTCTTTATACATTGTTTCAGCTATTTTAAGGCTTTCCTGAATATCTCTGGCATAACTTGCATCATAAAAATATATATGTTGTTTATCATACCGGGTAGCTATTTTTAGATAATCACGTAGTATCAGCATGGTAATGTGCATAAACATTAAATTGCGGTATTTATAATATTCATCTTCAGTTTGTATTTTTACCAGCGCCTGTGATGGATGGCGGAATTTGCAGGTTAATGCTATTTTAAGTCTGTCAATATTTTTGCGTAAAGAATTTTCATCATAGTATAGCTTCATCCCATATAATTCATAAAAATCTTCGACGTAATGAGGAACTACTTTATAATGCATCCTGACCTTTGGAATATAATCTGAAAAAGGTACAAATTCATCTTTTTCCTTTTGAAAATAGTGATACTGATAGTCTTCAGCATCTGCATGGATGCCTACCAGTACAAACAAACCAGCTATTAAAAATGGTGTCAGCTTGGTAGCAATTATTTTCTTATTCATAGTAATGTTATACAAATATTTCTTTTAAGATATAGTGCATATGCATAATTCTCTCTACCATTAAACAGACATTAAACAGACTATTGTGCATCAATGAAAACTGCATACTGTACACTATCAAGAAAATCGTTTGTGCCACACGATGTGATATCTAGTATATTTATCGGAAATGAAGAGAAAATTGGTAAATCAATTACTCATGTGTGATATAATGATTCTGATTCCAATAAAAATGAGGATTATACCACCAATAAGTTCTGTTTTTTTTCCCAACAAACTGCTTGCTCTTTTACCAAGAAATACGCCAAAAACCGAAAAAACCGCACAGGTAATACCAATAATGATACTGGGCAGAAGTATTGGTTTTTGCAATACTCCCAGACTTAACCCTACTGCCAGGGCATCAATGCTTGTCGCAAGCGATAAGAGGATAAGGGTCAATCCTTTTGAGGGATCACCGTTGAAGGCAGTTCCATCGGTATCAAAAGATCCTTTAATCATACGGATTCCAATAAATGATAGTAGCGTAAATGCAATCCAGTGATCAAAATTCTTTATAATTGGTTCAATAGCGATACCACCAAAATAACCAATAATAGGCATCGCGCATTGGAATAAACCAAAATGGAAAGCAATTCTGAAATAATAGCGATAAAATGGTTTATAAATATATAAACCTGCGGCTATGGAAACTGAGAATGCATCCATCGCTAGTGCCACAGCTATCCCTAATGTAGTTATAATGTCCATAACTATCGCTCAAAAAAAAGTTTTAAGTAATGTTCAATAGTTAATGCATGATCAAGCTTTATTTGCGATTCAACAATCCATGAAGATTGTGGAAAGCGATTGATTGCTAATTGTAAAATTTGAATTGATTTTATAAGATCGGTTATTGCCTGCTCCATTTGAAAAGAGCCTCGGTTATGCCTATTGTAAAAAATTTCTTTTTGAGCGCGCAAAAGAAAATCATCCCCCTGCCGGTAAATTCTGAAGGCTTCTACATCCAATATATTGGCATAGGAATCAATAATATTGAGACATTCTGAAGATTTATAAAAAGTAAAAAGCAACTCTTTGAAAAGGTTGAAATGCTCCAAAAATTCATGGTCATTGGTATAGCTGCATAGATTATCAATCCCATGGTAGCTGCGGCGAAGCTGCAATACAATTTTTCTAAATATATCGGAATTTACCGGACTGTCACGACGCGCTAAGTTGTAAAGGTTATATTGAAAATACTGGTACAGTGCATCTTTTGCTTTTTCGCGGTATTGTATAAAATATTGGGTTAATAGATCATCACGCAAAATATCGTCTTTTTTAAATGTGGTTTCTTTTTTTGGGGGTTTATCGTTTTGAATCTCAACCGTATTTTCTTTAAAACGATGTGTAATTATGGTATTGTATGCAACATTAATGCTTGCCATAGCTTTATTAGCCCAGTCAACATTGCCAGGATTTTTATCAGGATGATACATAAATGCAAGCTTCTTGAATGCTTTTGTTATTTCAGCATCGCTTGCATTGTATGATACCTGTAAAAGTTTATATGATTCTTCCAGTGTCATCATTATTATATAATGGAAAGTAAACGTACCAGTTTTAGTAAACTGATAAGTGTATAAAATATAAGCATAACAATGCAATTACATTTTTATAAAAATTAAGATTATGCTTTTACTGTTTGCGAATATCATAACGCGGTGATTTTACTACTACCGTGTCAGGGATTAATCTATTGTTGCAATCTCTTCAATAATCTCACCTTCGTTTTTAACGGTTATACGGCTCCTGGCTGATTTGCCTGGCAGGAAAAATGATAAAATAAATGCAACTGCCACCATAAAGCTGCCAATAAGAAAAGAATCTTGAAACGAGAGTACAACAGCATTTTAATTTCCATTTCAAAAGCTAAAATAATCATAACCAAGTGCACGATTAAGTTTTGCTTTGGAAACCTGAAAATAATAGAGAGCCTGAATATACATTGTGGTTGCATTGCTTAACTCTACATTTGCATTTAAAAGTTCAGTATTATCTATCATACCATTTTTAAATTGCAAAACGGCAACACGGACTGATTCCTTCGCAGATGCAATATTATCCCTTTGGGATTGAATGGCGTGTGATGCCGCTACAAGCCCTATCAATCCATCCTGAATTTTACCATTTCCTGCTCAAGTAGCACTCCATAATAAAGCTGTATTGTTTTGACAATGGTATCAGATTTCACTTTTCCCTCATCATTGACGCTGATGATGTAATCTTCACGTGAAGCTTTAAGTTTGTTGTAAAAGTCACCAGGATTTATGGCGATAGTTCCTTTGACTATGTCTATTGTATATTGTCCATCACTGCCAGTAAGTGTTCCCTTATCTGCAACCCATCGTGTAGCCGAATCGTCGCTGGAGAATTGAGGCCATAACTCTCCCCACACTTCATTTATTTTTAAGGATTTTTCGTGAACCTTCTCCTGTGCTATTTTATAGCAATTATTATTTTGCAGTGAGATAGTAATGGCATTGTTTAAGTTTAATGTATCATCCTGTGCTATTACTACGGTACTGGTTGCGATAATTATTGTAAATAGTATAATCGGCAATGATTTTAGTGTAATTTTCATAGCTTATCCTTACTGTTCCTGTGTTCACTATTTTCTGATATTGTATATAATAAACCGTTATAAAATATTTTAAAAAAAGAGAGCATATCATTTTCAACTTGTTTGGTTGAAGCATCAAATGAGCTAAATACTATTCCTCGTATAGAATAGGTTAAAATGGTCATAAAATATCCCATGTTGCTTAATTGACTAATTTTTTTGTCGTTTTTAAATATAGTTGTTAATATATTGATGTGAATAGCATTATTCATGCTTTTGATCTTTTTTTGAATGGCAAATGTCAGGGTGCTTTCTTCGGGATCAAGCTTATAGATTTCTCTAAACTGTTTGCGTTTAGGCAAAAAACATTTGCAAAAGGCAACAAGCATTTCCTCTATTGTTGAGCAAGCATTAATGGCATTCTTTAATTCTTGTTCGTATTTATTTAATTCGTATTGACTTAACGCTAAAAAAAGGTCATCCTTATTTTTATAATAGTAGTACAGAGCAGTCCGTGAAATAGTTAATTGTGCTGCAACATCATCCAGTGTAGTCTTTTTGTAACCAAAGTTCTCAAAAACTTTTTTTGCAGCTGCCAGGATTTCTTCTTGTTTTGGATTAATATCTTCCATAATCAATATATAAATCAATATATAAATTTGACTTTTTGACAATTAGTGTTAATTAGTAAAAAAAATAAAATGTATCACAGCCTAATAAAAAAACTAAAAAATTTATTAAATCCCTTGATTTGTGATGAATAATGGTAATAAATATATATTCAGTAGATAGTAATTGCATTGCAGCAAAACAATGTAGCCGTAAGGAGTTTAATATTTTTTGTAATAAAATTGTTGTTGAATTAATTGAAAGCTATTTAATTTAATACCCATGTATATATTATTTTCATGGGAAGCAATTGGTGACTATTTAAAAATGTTATAGAGATATAACATTATGATTGAAAAATGTAATTGACAGTAACTATACATTAGTATATTATAGTCTTAAATCAGGAAGGTAAAGAGTATGGTGAAGCCATTAACAAAAAAACAGGAAGCCATTTTTTTATTCATAAAGCAATCAATCAAAAAAACAGGATTCCCTCCAACAATTCGAGAGATAGGCAACCAGTTTTCTATTACGGTTAAAGGTGCCTATGATCATTTAAAAGCAATAGAAAAAAAAGGATACCTGCATTGTGAGGCTGGTAAATCGCGTGCTATTGAACTTTTAGTTAATAAAGAAGATGTATATCCTGATGTTTGCTCTATACCAGTAGTTGGTACCATAGCTGCCGGGATTCCAGTATTAGCTCAAGAAAATATTGAGTCATATATTCAGCTTCCATCTGGATTACTACCACAGGGCACGTTATTTGCTTTAAGGATTAAAGGTGACTCTATGATTGGTGCTGGTATCTTTAATGGGGATATAGCTGTCGTTAAACAACAATCGGACGCTAACAATGGTGCTATTGTTGCGGCTCTCCTTGATGATGAAGCTACGCTCAAGATACTTAAAAAAACTGAGCGGAAGGTACATCTTTTGTCTGCAAATGAAAAATATGGTGTTATAACTGCTGATACTATCTCAATACTGGGCACATTAGCTGCTATATTCAGAACATATTAATATTAAAAAATAGTGGACATGATTTTTAACTATCTCATTATGGTTTAAATCGTTAAGGATACATGGATGGGGTAGTTACCGCCGATGCATCGTGTTTATGATAAACAATTTCACTATGGACACTTGATAGACCAATTTTATAAAATCGAAACTAAGTTTGATAGCTTGCTTTTTTTTTATAATAACAGAGAAAAAATAGTTTCATTGTTTAATTATGATGTTGTTATCACTGTAGAATTGTCACATCTTTTTGATCAGATTGCCTACCAGATACAGGAATGCGCCAACTATTATGATAAGTATATCATCGATATCCTTTACCGGAAAGCTGAGAGTTATCTGGCTTTTATGGAAGGATTGGATTATTATGATCAATTTTTACTTATTCATAATTTAATATATGATGATATTGTCATGATATGGAGACATTCGCTTACCAATTTTCGTGAAAGATGCATTAATGACTTTCACCAGCAGAAATCATTGCAATACCCTATAACCACTGCATTGTTATCGATGCATGATGAAACACTCATACCCTTTTTCTATGATATAGCACTGCTTCCTGATGTTGATAGTGCAATCAGTGCAATTGTTGGGTTATCACTGTATAGGAATAAGTTTGCTAATTGGGAAAAATTATATACAGGTGAAAAGGATTACGATGCAATGGTTGCAATAGTATCATCAACTAATATTAATGAATACAACTTGTGTGCATATAACCAGAATAAATATATGTTATTTTTATATTGCCGTTGGGCCGAAATGTTTAATACAAAAACAGGTGATATTCTGGGTCTCATGAATATAACATTACACGCATTACCTGAAAATCATATACTTTTTACAAGAACAGTTGAAATTATTGAGCATATACTCTTTATGTTAACAAATTATGAATTTAATCATTTTAATGATAATGATATTGATGAGCTTATTATGATTTTTAATAGCCTTCCACCTGAAAAAGTTGATGGCATAATTCGTTTCTGGGGTATTCCAAAAAGTAATTTTATACATACTCTTCAGCAAACTATCAATAAAAAACAAATAAGATTAGACAATTGTTCAAATATAGCAACTTTATTATGCACAACCGAGTTTGAATAGTAACCATGCAATCTGTAATGGCTCTATATTTAATGCTATCATCGCTATTTTACGCTTGACGAAATCAATAATCAAAATAAAATGCTTGGGCATGTAGATCATCCTATGGAGGGTACCATGGTTCTGGTTACAGGATGTAACAGTTTGATTGGCCAAACTCTTATAAAACGGCTCATTACTGATAGGTATCAGGTTAAGGCCATAGATATGTGGAAGGATGCAAAATTACCTGATGAGGTGACATTTCTACAGGGTAACTTGCTTGATACTGATTTTATTGATGAAGCTATGAGCGATGTGGATATAATATTCCATTTAATGGATGTTGAAGATGCTTCGTACTATGGTCGTAGATTCATGAAAAAAATAAATATAAAAAGTACAGAAAATCTTTTAAGGGCTGCTGCTGAAAATAATATAAAACATTTTATTTTTTTATCAAGTGGGAAGGTATATGGTAATCCTGACGTTATGCCAATTAAAGAAGATGATCCTTGCAAACCCAACACGGCGTATGGTAAGGACAAGGTGAAGGCTGAGAAGTTGTGCAGAAAGTTTGCTGAAGATGGTTTGCCGGTAACTATTATACGCCCAACAATAATTACCGGGCCCGGTGTAGACGATGCAATGATCCTTATTATTTTATATATGGCAATGGCAATGGGTGATTCAAACAGATTATATATTGCCGGTGACGGTGATTCACGATATCAACTTGTACATCCCGATGATGTGGTTGAAGCTTTGCTATCAATTGTCCATAATCCGATTTCAATAGGCAAAGTGTATAATATTGGGTCAGATAATGTCCCAACGCAATTGGAACAGGTTGTCAAGGTAAAAGAAATAGCTCAATTAGATTGTCAGATTAAGCATATTACACCTTCATTTACAAGGATATTATCAATTTTATTAAAACCCCTGCATATTCATTATTTGCGGAAAGATCATGTTCAGTTCATCTTGTCAAATTTTGTATTGGATTGTAATAAAATAAAAGAAGAGCTTCAATGGATTCCTAAAAAAGATAATATTGAAATCTGGGTTGAAACTTTGAATTGGTATCGAAAAGAAAAACTCTAATTATTCTTTTTGATGGGGTTTTTTATTTTTTGCAGTAGTTTTTTAATGCACTCCAATAATTTAATAAAAAGCACTCTTAAAAATTGTCCTATATTGCCCTCGCCCAAATCGGATGTTAGTAACATCTGTGCTTTTCTTATTTCTTCGGCTGAAAGTGGTGTTTGAGACATCTTCATATCTTTTAGTTTTTCTTTTAACTGTTTCATTGAAAGTTTTAATGTATCTTTATCAGTAAAGCGTCCGGTTTCCATTACCATTTGCAACAACGATGGATCTGCTAATATAGTTTGAGTGATCTTCTTAAGCTTATAGGCACAGTTTTTAAGAATAGGATTACTGGAATTTTTTTTATTTTCAAGTAACAATGTCACGTACTGAGATAAGAAATAAGCTTGCTTAAAAAGTTTTTTGCGTTCTTCCAGTGTTTTGGTATTAAAATCTATTCGAGAGAAATCATCTACTGCTGTTTCAATGGCATCTAACTTTTCATCAGTAAGCTCATATAATGAAGAAGGATCTAAATCGGGAATTTCAACAAAACGATGCGATACTTCTTTTAAATCCTTAAACATCGTTTCTGAATATTCAAGTATATATCGGTAAGCCCGTTTTTGTAATGGCGATAATGCTTCTTCTTCTTGAGATTTATCCATTTTGTGTTGTATCTCTTTAATATTAAGAGCAGTAGGATCAAACTTCATTTTGTTAGCATCAAATGTTTTTTTCATTTCAAAATAATCAGGCTCAGCCAAATCACGACCAACTTTCAAAATATTAAGTTTAATATCGCCCAGCTTCTCCTTTAATAAATATTTATCAATTTTACTGATACCATCGGTAACAACCAGTATTTCTGAATTCAGCATATCTTTGTCAAAATTAATGTCATCGATGGCTTGAAACACAGCTTGCTGCAAATTGGTGCTTGTTCCACCAGTTGTTGTAAGTAAAACCCTTTCAATTAAAAAAGGGAAGTCTTCTTTTTTTTCTATTTTAAAAAGGTCGCCTGGCTTTGAGTCAAAAGGACGGTAAAATATTTTTGCATTGCTGTTAAGCTTGCGGCGTAAAAATTCTGCCACAAGACATTTTGAAAAAAACGATCGCATCCTGATTTCCATGGATCGTGAACGGTCAAGTAATAGATAAAATTTTTGATCAAATCTGTTTGCTTGTCTTCCACTTTCATCCTGTAGCGTGGATATTGGTTTAAATGTATCAGCTTTCTCTTCGTAAAATTTTTGTACAAGTAATTCATGCTTAAAAAGCTTGATATCAAAAATTGTATCTTCCCACGCTAATTCCCTGGGGAGCGCTTTTTTTAAATCGTAAATGGTTCGGTAACGGTCAATGACCATAATATCACTTAATGGCGATATGCGCTCAACGCGATTTATTAAAATAGACTCATCGCGATTGGGAGCTTCAATTTTTTCTTCACGGGATATATCTTCAACGGCATTGAGCGCTTCTGATATCAATTCGGGAGTAAATATAACCTGAGCTATCTCAAAGATAATAAAAAATTCAGGTGGTAATAATACCGATAGCTCATCAAATAAACCTAATGAATCCCAGTAGTCAAAAAAGTCTAAACTTGGTCGTGATGGCATCTGAATGTTTGCAATTATCTGTGGCATAGTTTTTATAATATTGCAAAATAATCTTTTGTTATTCCTTCTTTAAGTTCGCGAACTTCCTCAACGGCGGGCTGTAAATCGGTTAAGCTTCGCTTTAAGGTCTCGAGCGTAATCTCCTCATCAGATGATCGTGATGGAAATATTTTCTTTAAAAGATTTCGTAAGCCTCTGAGTATACCTGAGGACGAAGCAAGCAGACGTTCTTTTTTTTCAGGGTTTTCCATGATTTCCTGAAAAATTCGTCTAAGGTTCAGTAAAAACTCAATTTGCTGTATAGCCCCCGTGGCATTAAAATGAACCATGGTCTGTTGATATGCATCAAGGAATACATCCTTTTCTGATTTATCCTTTGCTTTAACAGAAATAAAGCTATTCAGCGTACACGATGCTAAATACATCTCTTTTAAATCATCCATGGTAACCTCAAAACGGTTATTTAACAAAGCATTTGCTCGTAAAAAATCCTGCAACTTTGCCTGTTTTCGGGGGCTTACAAAAAACTTATAATCTGATTTTCGCATATCGCTTACAAATTTATTGGTAATAACATTTTTCATAAAATATACAAAATCAGGGATTTCAATTTTTACCTCTTTACTTTTATTGCGAACAATATCTGAGAGATAAATAATCTGATTAAATGGAATTTTTTTATCAGGTTCTATCGCTTTACCGCGACTAAACGCATAGGTGTGGTCAATAAGAAGTTGTTGATATACATTGTCATCTTCGGGAATTATGGATTTATAGGTAAAACGGTCTAAAATAGCTTCCGTTACTTCATTCATGCGCATGTAGTTTGCTGTTGCAATAGCGGTGTGGATGGCTGCATCAATTATTTCAGGGCCATTTATGAATTTACG
>JAKPOE010000308.1 GCA_029548025.1 Spirochaetota bacterium | reverse complement strand
ATGTGGTCAGGAACAACCAATATGTCTAATGTTGAATTTCCTACTGGTTTTCATTTGTGTAATGGAGATACAGTAGAAGGGTATGGATTAGTGCCTGATTTGAGAAGTAGGTTTATTGTTGGTTACGACGAGAGGACAGATAATCAAACGATTGATTATTCGGAAATTGGCACAACAGGTGGAGAGGCAAAACACGTACTTACAATCGAAGAAATGCCTTCTCATAAGCATGACTTCCAGGATAGCTATTTTTCCGAAAACGTTGGTGTAAATAATGGTTTTATAGGCTCGAATGATACGGATATGGATAATCAGTTAATTCAGAGACCTTCTGTTACAGCAACCAAAGGAGGTGACGAAGCGCATGAAAATAGACCTCCTTTTTATGTGCTAGCTTTTTTAATTAAAGTAATCTAAAAAAAACAAACATGGCAATTCAAAATAAAAATACACTTAAGAGTTGGTTTTTGAGAGGTAGCAAACCTCTTGCAGCTCAGTATGCTGATTGGATGGATTCTTTTTGGCATAAAGACGAAAACATACCAGCTTCAAAGATTGAGAATCTGCAAAGTTTGCTTGATGGAAAGGCTAATAGCAATGTAATAGAGCAAATAAAAAATAGTGTGGAGACGCTTTCGGCTCACCCTTCTGACAACATCCGTCACGTAACACAGCAAGATAAAGAATATTGGAATGGAAAGGCAGACGTAACTGTCAAAGGTTCTTGGAAGACGGCTGCGTTGCATGCTCATTACTTTGCATCATCAGCCATCAATAAATATGCTGTTGGGAAGTATATACCATTGATTCGTCTTGTATCCAATAATATTGGAAAAATGGACTGTTATTTTGATATCATAGCTCGAGAGTTTGGGGAATACCAGAGCTATTTTGGAAGGTTCATGTTTACGGGAAGGAGCGAAACCGCCAAATTGACATGCTTGGACTACTTCGACAATGGGTTAGGAAAAATGCTTTCTGCGGATGATATCTGCTTTAAGCTTGAAGGGAACATTGCCACTATTTACAGGAAAATAAGCAACACTCCAGAATCGCCTGCTAATACGGATTATTTTATTGTGTCAGTGTGGGGTGAAAACACAAGTACCTACTCCACACAGAACTATTATACGACAGCTGGAATTCTAGAGCCAAATGAGCTTCAGCTTCTTGAAGCAGTGGATGTAACTGGAGCAACTGTGGCAGTTCTAGCGAACGACTATGGGTCAGTCGAAATGGCATCATCTACGGCTGACGTGCTAAAAGAAAAGACATTGTATTTCATACCCAACAACAACGCTTACGACGGGTATGTAAGGCACATAAGTAACATAACCACAACCCAAATAGAGCATACGGCTCATTTAGCAGAAAGCGGAGCCCCTTATTATAGAGAAGTTCAGAAACTTGGCACATACATATATGCCGTAGGAGATGTGCAAGATGGTGGAACCATAAATAGGTATGCTGAACTTTTAAGATCATCTGATTATGGCGCAACTTGGGAATCTACTTTAGTTCCATTGAACGGAGGAATTGGATTTTACATTCTAAATAATTTATTGATAGTTAAAGGAGTAGATAGTGACAACAATAGTCATTTATACACTTCATCAGATTATGGCGACACATGGGGTGAAAAGCAAATGCCTAGTAATTCATCCATCCATCCAATAGAATACTATAATGGCAACTACTATTGCATTATTAATGGCAACGTAATATGCAAGTCGCCAGACCTAGTAACTTGGGAATCATCCACGTTGCCTGCAAATCCAAGCTCTTGGGGCATGGCAGTTTTCAAGGGTCTGCTTATTGCAATGTCGTGCGGTAATTATTGTTGTTGGACTGAAGATGGGGTAACATGGCATAAGGAAACCTTTGAAGTACAAAGTGGAGGGTTCGGACCATGGGGTTTTGTAACAGATGGTAATATCATTATATGTAAATCTTATTATTGTTGGCTAACATCTTATGATGGTAAACATTGGACTGCCCATAACCCAAACAATCCTGCTCCAGGTACTACTGAGCCTTTCTTATCTGCGGTATTACATGATGGCAAAAAATGGATTGTGAAGAAAGTATTTATCCAAGACGCTCAAGAACCATCATATGTGGCAAAATGGTTTGTAGGTATTGATTTTGATAACTTAGAAGAAGTAATTAGCTTTCCGCCAAGATCTGCAGTTAATTATAATCAGCTAATAAGTGTAGGCAATAAAATATTAGCTATTGACTCAGATTCGGTTAGTGTTGTTGATTTTAATACATCAAAGATTTTTGAAGTAAACATAACTTACTTTGAAAAAGTTATAGAGGGTGCTAGTCTAAAAAACCACATTGATAATAAAGTCATGCATTTGAACACCATTACTATCCCGACTGGTAATAATGGTACGGCTAAGTGCTTTAAGATAATGAGCATTGATGATTGTTCTAATTTTAGCAACTTTACTTTGCTGAGCAACTATGTGAATGATATAGGTATGGTTAGCAATATGTCTATTGACATGATTGGCATTTACGATGATAGCTATGGACACAAGGTATTTGATCACCATGTTCTCGGCACACCACAAGTTTACTGTAACAAGAGAACTCACATGGAGGAAGAACAAGAGATCTTAGATGGTGTAGATGTTTACCTATATACAACGTTCTTTCAAAACAGCAACATAGTTGTTACATTATTACAAGGGCAAAATTTGCTCACAGATGATATTACTTTTGGAAATTTGGGCACTGAGGAATTAGGCAATTTGCAAAATGTGGTCAGTAAAAAGATGGACATCCTACCAATTGATAATGTAAAGGGGTTACTAGATAAACTGAATACTTTAGAAGCACCAAGATATTCCATAGTTACGCAGCTTCCAAAGATGGTTGATGCTGTGGCAAATCATACATATTATGTCAAAGAGGATGGCATTATGTGTGGATACTTGAAAAAGAATGCTTCGTGGGTTGAAGGAGAACCACAAGATCATATTGTATCGCAAAACGGTGGGGAATGGCAAAGCATCGTATATGGAAAGGGAGTATATGTTGCAATACGAAACTCAGAAGCTATTGGATATTCCTATGACGGAATAGCATGGTATAGAGCCCATATTTTGCCTGGAAGTTCATTTTATACTATTGCTTATGGCAATGGTATGTTTGTAACATGTTCTACTTCCGACTATGTAGCATATTCCTATGATGGCATTAATTGGTTCTATTCAGACTCTAACACGGGAGACACCCCCATTGATAGTCCACAGATTGTCAAATTTTTCAATGATAGATTTTTTATTGTAAGTGGAGCTGTGCTAGATAAAGTTGCTTATTCATTAGATGGAATAACATGGACACAAGTTACTTTGCCCTCAGCAAGATGGTGGGCAGATGCTGCATTCGGTAACGGAACTTATGTTGTTATTTATCATGGGGGGGATTTAGCTTATAGTTCTGACTTAGTTAACTGGACTGAAATTCAACTTCCTAGTACCCATGTAGATTGGATACATGTAGACTTTGTCCCTTGGTTGGGTAAATTTATTGCAACGGCAAAAGTAGCTAATTTTATCGCAATATCTAGTGATGGAATTACTTGGGAGCAAGTATCGTTACCTATAACTACCAACTTAGATTGGAGTAAGGTTGTATATAATGACTACAAGATTATAATGAAGGCTAATCAGTCGACTAAGGGTTTGATGTCGGAAAACGGAACAAGTTGGACCGAGTTTAATGTCCCATCGGCTATGGAGTATCGAGATTTAGCATACGGTAAGGGTAAGTTTGTCATTATGGGTGGAACCACTGTTTTACAGCCAGTTTATCTAGAAGAGTACGTATGTATTTCTAATTCATAATAAGTAAAAAATAAAAGGAGGCTGAAAAATGCCTCCGTC
>JAKPOE010000270.1 GCA_029548025.1 Spirochaetota bacterium | reverse complement strand
TCTCTTGTCTGAGGCATAACACCATCATCAGATGATACAACTAATATTGCACCATCCATTTGTGCTGCACCTGTAATCATATTCTTAATGTAGTCTTTATGACCTGGACAATCTACCAATGCATAGTGTCTACTTTCTGTCTCAAACTCAACATGAGCAATTGCAACTGTAATTGATTTTGCCCGTGATTCAGGATCTTTATCCAATTTATCAATCATCTTATCTTTCTCAGGAGAGAAAGCATTAAGAATACCACGTACCAAAGTGGTCTTCCCATGATCAATATGGCCTAATGTACCAATATTGACATGAGGTTTTGTTCTCTCATAGTCTGCCATGAGTATATTTTAATTAATTTATATATATTTATTATTGTTTTTTAACAATATTTTTCTCTTACTGTATAACAGTAGGATACGCAACGAATATTATCAAAAAACAAGTATTTATGCAAGTATTACTTATTATTTTTTAAGCCCGCTATCTCATCTGCGATATTTTTAGGTACTTCAGCATAATGAGAAGGCTCCATATATGCAACTCCTCTCCCACTTGTTAGAGATCTTAATTCACTTGTATAACCGAACAATTCTGCTAAAGGCACTAATGCATTTATAACAGTAATACCATTTCCAATATCTTCAGTACCCTGAATTTGACCTCTCTTACTACTTAGTGAACCTGTAATATCTCCCATATATTGGCTTGGTGTCTCTACTGAAACATCCATAATTGGTTCTAAAAGAATTGGCTGTGCTTTTTTACATCCTTCTCTAAATGCAATAGCACCTGCAATCTTAAATGCAACCTCAGATGAGTCCACTTCATGATATGATCCATCAAATAATGTAACCTTAACATCAACAACAGGATATCCCGCTACAACACCTGTCTTCATAGCTTCAACAACACCCTTCTCAATAGCTGGAATAAACTCTTTTGGTATAGCACCACCTTTTATTGCATTTATGAACTCAAAACCTTTACCCTTCTCATTAGGTTCTATCTTAAGCCAGCAGTGACCATATTGTCCCTTACCACCTGATTGTCTAATATACTTACCTTCAGACTGCTCACATACACCCTTTATAGTCTCTCTGTATGCAACCTGTGGTTTTCCTACATTAGCTAGAACATTAAACTCCCTTTTCATTCTGTCTACCATAATATCTAAGTGAAGTTCTCCCATTCCAGAAATAATAGTTTGACCTGTTTCTTGATTAGTTTCGACCTTAAATGTTGGGTCTTCTCTTGTGAGCTTGTTTAATGCTTCTGCCATCTTCTCTTCATCAGACTTAGTTGCAGGCTCTATTGCTTGAGAAATTACTGGCTCTGCAAATGTGATTTGCTCAAGGATAATAGGGTTAGCCTCATCACAAAGAGTATC
>JAKPOE010000226.1 GCA_029548025.1 Spirochaetota bacterium | reverse complement strand
TCTGGGTGGCGGTGTGGAGCTGGCACTGGTTACCGATTACCGCATTGCAACTGATTCCACAAACACCGTGATAGGATTTCCTGAAATTAAATTAGGACTTATTCCTGCTGCGGGAGGAACACAACGTCTTCCACGATTAATCGGGATTCAACATGCACTTCCCCTCATTGTGCAGGGATCAACTATACGGGCAAGGCGTGCAAAACGGCTTGGGATTATTGATGAGATAGTTATGCCGTATGGATTAAAAGAAATAGCAGTGAAAAAGGTATTACAGCTAAAAGGTAAACGAACAATAAAACGAAAAAGAACATTTGCTGAGTGGCTTTTAGAATCAAATCCGTTAGGGCGCAGTATCATATTTTCAAAGGCACGCACCATGGTGATGAGGCAAACACGGGGGTTATATCCGGCTGCTGTTGCTGTCATTGACGCTGTTGAATATGGTTATAAAACAACTATCGCAAAAGGCATTGCAAAGGACAGTGAGCGTTTTATTCATCTTGTTCAAAGTTATCAATCACAATCACTTGTAAACCTCTTTTTTGCCATGACCGATTTAAAGAAAAATCCGTTTAAAAAAATGGAAAAAAATGTGTCAAAGCTGGCCGTCATTGGAACGGGGCTCATGGGTAGCGGTATTGCTTTCGTTTCATTGCCGCTGTGCGATACGGTGCTGTTAAAAGACACCTCGCTTGATTTTGTTACACGCAGCATGGCACAGATTAGAAAAAGCCTGGAAAAGCGGGCGCAGTCGGGGGCTATCCGTAATTTTGACAAGGAGGTAATGTACGGAAAACTTATTCCATGCGATGATTATACCTATTTTAAAAATACTGATTTGGTCATTGAAGCCGTTTTTGAAGATTTGCAATTAAAGCAAAATCTGGTAAAACAGGTTGAGGCTGTTTGCGGCGATACCACTATTGTTGCATCAAATACCTCGGCAATTCCTATCAGCCTTATTGCGAAAGCATCAAAGCGTCCGCAGAATATGATAGGGATGCATTACTTTTCACCCGTACCTGCCATGCCATTGTTAGAAATAATAAAAACCGCAAAAACAGCAGATTGGGTGGTGGCGACAGCTGTTGCAACCGGGATAGCTCAGGGAAAAAGTTGTATTGTGGTAAAGGATGGTCCTGGTTTTTATACAACCAGAATATTAGCACCGTATCTGAATGAGAGTGTTGTTTTGATTGAAGAAGGTGTACCAATGAATGATATTGATAGCGCTATGCTTGCGTTTGGCTATCCGATTGGTCCCATAGCACTGCTGGACGAGGTTGGTATAGATGTTGGTGCCCATGTTACCATTGAATTAGGACAGATGTTTACCGCGCGGGGTGCTGCACCGTCCAATGTTCTGCCGTTGCTTTTAAGCAAAGGCTTTAAGGGCAAAAAAAATAAAAAAGGATTTTATATGTACGATAGTCCTAAGAAAAAAGGCATGCGTTTGCCCAATAAAGAAGTGTACACGGTCATAGGGAAAGTAACTCCAGAAGCAATATCAGTAGAAGAGATTCAACAGCGGGTAAGCCTTATGATGATAAATGAAGCAGCTCACTGCTTGCAGGAAGGTATAATCTCCTCACCGCGTGACGGCGATGTTGGTTCCGTTCTGGGATTGGGTTTTCCACCATTTAAGGGCGGAATATTTAGATATATTGACCATGAAGGTGCCGGTACCATTGTTGATACCATGTTGCAATACTACAACAGGGGTCTGGAGCGTTTTAAACCTGCAATGATACTGGCAGATATGGCAAAAACGGATAAGCGATTTTATAAGGATTAAATAAATGGAACGTTCAATTCAGTTTACGCAGGAGCATGCTCTGTTCAGGCAAACCGTACGCAAGTTTTTTGAGCAACAGGTAATGCCTTTTTACGATACATGGGAACATGAAGGCATTGTGCCTCGTGAGATGTGGAATCGCTGCGGTCAGCTTGGTTTGCTTCTTCCATGGCTTGAGGAACAATATGGCGGTCCAGGTGGCGACTTCCTCTATTCGGTTATTCTCAATGAGGAGCTGGCATACAGCGGTGCTAATTCATTTATGATTCCACTCCACAATGATATTGTTGCGCCATATATATACTCATTTGGCACAGAAGAACAAAAGATGAAATACCTGCCAAAATGCGCTTCAGGGGAGATAGTGCTTGCCATTGCAATGACCGAACCGGAGGCGGGTTCGGATCTTGCAGGCATGAAAACCAGTGCTGTTTCCAATGGCGATAGCTGGGTGCTCAATGGTCAGAAAACATTTATATCAAATGGTATCCTGGCAGATCTGGTTATAGTTGCAGCCAGGTCGTCAAAAGAGTTACCTCCCCATCAGTCGGTAAGCCTTTTTTTAGTTGAAGATGGGACTGAAGGCTTTACCAGAGGGAAACCCATCAAAAAGATTGGTCTTAAAGCGCAGGATACAGCCGAACTATTTTTTGATAACTGTCGCATCCCTGACAATAATCTTTTAGGACAGGAAGGACAGGGATTTATTTATCTTATGCAGAAGCTGCAACAGGAAAGGCTGGTATGTGCGTTAACTTCACAAGCAGCCATGGAAAAATGTTTGGCAATAACTATCGATTATGTAAAAGAGCGAAAGTTATTTGGGAAACCACTTTCAAAATTTCAGAATACGCAGTTTACCATTGCCGAAATGGCTTCGGAAATTGCAGCTGGCAGAAGCTTTATTGATGATCTGATACATCACCATATACAGGGTCATGATGTAGTGAAAGAAACCTGTATGGCTAAATACTGGATATGTGAAACTGCCAAACGTGTTGCTGACCGTTGCTTGCAGCTTTTTGGAGGGTATGGGTATTGTCTGGAATACCCGGTATCACGATTTTATGTGGATGCTCGTATACAAACTATTTATGCTGGTACATCTGAAGTTATGAAGATGATTGTATCCAGAATGATGGGGTTGTGATTTATTAGTTGACAAATCCCTTTGTAGACGATGTAATCCATGCGTTTTCACAAATATGTTCATAAATCAAAATATGTTGATTTGCGGAGGTTTATATGAATACTGTGATACGCAAGGGTTACACCTATGCAACGTGGTTATTCATTGGCGTTGATACCGCATTCTGGGGAACCATCTCGCTTTTTTCATGGTTTGTCAGCCCCAGAGGTGACCTTGCTCATTTTTGCATGCAAAACTGGTCAAAGAATATACTATGGTTTTGTGGGATACGATATCAGGTGGAGGGTATTGAAAATATTTCAAAAGAACATGTTCAGATATTTGCATCCAATCATCAAAGTTTTTTTGATATATGGCTTTTGAGTGCCATTATTCCGGTAAAGTTTGGCTGGACGGCAAAAAAAGAACTATTCAAAATACCATTCATGGGATGGCACATGTCTTTAAGCGGTTATATAGCCATAGATAGAAAAAATAAAGAGCGGTCAAGAGCCAGCATGAAAGAGGCAGCAGTAAAAATACGAAAGGGAAACCGTATTATGATATTTCCTGAGGGTACGCGCAGCCGTACGGGAGTGCTCCAACCCTTTAAAAAAGGGTTATTTTATTTATGCATTGAGACAGGCGTGCCGATAGTTCCTATTTATATCCATGGCACCTATCAACGATTAAAGCCCGAAACCGGGGATATTAACCCTGGAAAAGTATATGTTATGATAGGGGAGGAGATGCCAACAGACGAATATACTATTAATACCATCGAGAAGGCAATGAATGATTTACGGGATAGAATTTTAACTTTACAAAATGAGTGCCTGAAGCGATATGGTGAAGCAGTGTAAGATTTTGAATGCAATTTATAGATAGTATGGAGATTTTCAAATATGGAAGACTTAAAAAAAGCATATCGAACCATCATGGATGACCATTTTCCGGATACCATGACCATTAGCTTTGGGAATCAAACGCTGATATATAAAAAACGAACCTGGAAGATCAATGATGATGGGCAGTTGATTGAAAAGGGATTGCGGTATGGTGAAAATCCCGGGCAGGAAGCAGCACTCTATGAGCTTGTTAATGGCAATCTTGTGCTGGGGGATTGTGAATTCATAAGCCCCGGTCATTCGCTGGTAAGTGGCATTGATGAATCGATGATGCTGCAGTTTGGGAAGCATCCCGGCAAGATTAACCTTACCGATATTGATAACGCTCTGAATATAGTAAAATATTTAATGAAGCAACCAGCTGCTGTTATCGTTAAGCACAATAATCCCTGTGGTGTTGCTTATGGAGTAACTATCGCCCAGGCATATAACAGGGCAAACAGGGCTGACCGTATTGCAGCTTTTGGTGGATGTGTTGTCTGCAACAGAGCTGTAGATAAAGAAACTGCACAGCTTATTTCACAAAATTATCTGGAGGTGCTGGTTGCTCCGGATTTTGAGCCCGGAGTCATGGATATATTGTCAAAGAAGAAGGACCTTCGCATTGTAAGGATTCAGCGTATTGACAGGCTTGAAGAGTATAAGCAATTGCGCTTTGTTGACTTTAAATCGCTGATTGATGGCGGCATCATAGTTCAGCAATCACCGGTTACTATCATTAATTCTAAAGATGATTTAAAACCTGCACAGGCAGAATATAAGGGGCAGCTTTATAAAATTGACCGTTTGCCAACCCCCCGGGAATATGAAGACCTTTTGTTTGGCTGGTTTGTGGAGCAGGGTGTTACCTCAAATTCGGTACTGTATGTTAAGGATGGGGTAACCGTTGGCATAGGTACCGGCGAGCAGGATAGGGTAGGCGTAGCCGAAATTGCCGTGCAGAAAGCCTATACCAAATATGCCGATATGCTATGTTTTGATAACTATGGAATTTCGTACTATCAGTTAGCACTTGAGGTTGAAAAAGGATTGCGTAAAGCAAGCGATAAAATAGCAATTGATGAAGCTACAAAAGAAGCAAAGGGCGGACTCATTGGAGCAAGCATGGTTTCGGATGCATTCTTCCCATTCAGGGATGGTGTAGACGTGGGTATAAAGCAGGGTATCTCTGCCATTGTGCAGCCCGGCGGTTCAATCCGCGATTGGGAGAGTATAATGGCATGCAATGAAGCTAATCCAAAAGTGGCTATGGTTTTTACCGGGCAGCGTGCGTTTAAACATTAAAGGCAAAGGCGTTCAATGACGCTTTTGCTCATATTCCTTTATATATTCTTCTATAAGGCTTCCTGTTTTATGTGGCTCTTCTTTTACCGGTTTCATGCGCCGGGCTGCAACATTACCTATGGCTTTAACGGGTTTCTTGAACAGTCCAACAATAATATCTATACCATCACGAATTATAGTGAACAATTTTTTTACAATAGATGTTCTGGTGCCTTTTGGAGTAGTACGCATAGGAGTAATGCTTGAGGCAACTGTCTCTGCTACATTTTTTACACCATACATTGCTGGAATTGGATTGTAGCTATCCTTAACATACGCTTTTTGTGGTCTAAAGGGGACCTGTTTTGGCAATCTGCTTGTTAGTAATATGTTTGTCCCTGATTCGGTTGACTTATCAATAATAAACAGGAATATATAATATATATAGAGAAATAAATTTCCAAAGATGGCAAAAAAGTGATACCATATATCCATGAATGCCCAGAAGACATCAACCCAGATTTTTAAAAAATCTACAATCTTATAGAAGAAGTTGAAAAAATTATCAACGGTATTAATCCAGAATTGCTTTACAACACGATAGTTCATAACAGTAACCTCAGCAATACTAATAAATGAAGACTATAAACATATAGTAAATTCCCTGTAAAAAGAGTCAATTAAATTATTGCAATTGCAGGCTGCTATATTATTTGTACTATTTTGTTTATAGCTTGTTTTCGATAGTTTTTTAAATTAATTGTATTTTATAAGTGTATTTTATTTAAAAAATCTTGATAATAGTGTTGTATATTATATACTTGACACTATGGAATATTTAACAGCTATACGGCCATATATAATTAAAAGGTTAGAACAAATAAAAAAAGCGGATGTACTTATTGGCATTCCCTGTTTTAACAATGAAGCAACGATAGCCAATGTTATGACAATGGTAAGCGAAGGTCTGTTTACATATTATAATGATGTAAGGCCGGTACTGTTTGTTTCTGATGGTGGTTCTACTGATGATACACGCGATATCGCTCAATCAATAGAACTTAAGCCATGGCAGGAACGGATAATACAGATTTATCGTGGGGTTGCCGGGAAAGGTTCAGCATTCAGAGCAATTTTTGAGGCGGCACAGATACTTGATGTAGATGCGTGCATAGTTGTTGATTCAGATTTACGCAGTATATCTCCTGATTGGATTAAACTGTTGTTATCGCCAGTACTTGAAAAAGACTTTGAGTACGTTGCACCGGTGTATACACGGTATAAATATGATGGAACTATCACCAACAACATTGTCTACAACATTATTCGTGCAGTGTTTGGGAAAAGGATACGACAGCCAATTGGTGGTGACTTTGCAATCTCAAAGAATCTTGCAAAAATTTATTTAGACAAGCCGGTCTGGACAACCGATATAGCCCGTTTTGGTATTGATATATTCATGACTGTCAATGCTATTGTGAGTCATGTGAAGATATGTCAGGCAAATCTTGGTGTAAAAATTCATGATGCAAAAGATCCTGCGCAATCACTTGGTCCTATGTTTGTTCAGGTTATCGGAACGCTTTTCAATCTTATGGAAGGGTATGAACCGTACTGGAAAAATATTGAACGCAGTAAACCTGTGCCAACCTTTGGCGATATCAATGCTAGTGAGCCTGAACCAATAGAAGTTAATTTAGAAAGGCTGGTGAATGAGTACAAGTTAGGGTTTTCACAATTTCATTCATTGTATCAAGAGATGTTTTCAAGTGATGTGTATAATGCGCTGTTGTCTTCATCAAAGCTTGATGTTATACATTTTTCAATACCTGTTGAAGTCTGGGTTAAGGTTGTGTATGAACTTTCTGCTATTTATCATACATGGAAGATAAATAAAGTACGTTTAATAAACCTTATGGTGCCATTATATTTTGGCAGGATTGCTTCATTTATCAATGAAACATTGTCAATGAATTCGTTTCAGGCTGAGGAAGAGGTGGAAAAACAGGCGCAGGTTTTTGAAAACTATAAACCGTATTTAATAGAAAAGTGGCAGTTACAGGGTAAGGATATACCATTTGCGTAATAGCATATTATACTTTTTTAAAAAATTGTATTTCACGTTGTAATAATGATATCCTATCTTTTAAATTTATAGAATTTGCGGCCAGCTCTTCTGAACGAGCAGCAATTCCCTGGGTTGATTCATTAATGATACTGACAGATTTTATTACATTGTCTGATGCAGTTTGCTGTTCCCTTACGGAATTATTGATGATTGAAGAAATATCTTTAACTTTAGTCATCTCTTCAACAAACTGATTCTTAGTGTTATTTTGTATTTCCATTTTATTTGATATTTCGTACATCATTGTACCAATCATTGAAAATCCTTCAATAATGCTTTGAATTGTTGAAACCGTATTCTGTATATTGACAATACCATTTTTTATTTCGTTATCGCTGGATAAAATCAATTTTTCTATATCTTTTAAACTTGTAGCGGTTTGCTCTGCTAATTTTCCAACCTCTGATGCAACAACAGCAAACCCTTTGCCAGCCTCACCGGCACGGGCTGCTTCAATGGCTGCATTAAGTGCCAGTAGATTAATATGATCAGAAATAGTGTCAATAATTGCTATAATATCAATTATTTTTTGCGAGCTTTTCTGTATGGAGGTCATAGATTCATGCATGGTTTGGAGCATATCCTGACCTTCTTTTGCTTTTGTCTGAAATTTATTGCTGTTTTCCTTTGCATCAATTATAATTTTATTTAAATCATTCATTATTTCAGTTAATGAATCAAACGTAGCTATCATGGTTGAGATACTTACATCTTGCTGATTAACACTTTTGCTGATTTCTTCAAATCCTGCCCCCAATTGTTCCATGGTTGCCATTATTTCTTCTGAAGAAGAGGCTAACGTATTGCTGTTTTCAGAAAAATCTTGTGTTGATTGAGAAACTTCATCTGATGCTGTAAAGGTTTCCTGAATTATTTGACTTACATCTTCTATAATATTTCGCAATTTATCCATGAATGCATTAAACCATGCACCCAGTAGGTCTATTTCATTTGCTGCATTACTTTGGTATATTGAGCATTGCAAGCATGATTTGAATTGTCCTTCCAATATAAATTTGCAATGTATGTCGTTACCAAACTTTTTAGCAATACTGCCTATTTCAAAAAAACAATGTTTTGAAGATGTATAGGGGATAAAGGTTTCACCTTGTTTCATAAAAATTTCAATATTGTTTTTATTGAATGTTACTGGATATTCAGATGAAAGGTTTCCAACACTTGCTTCGCCAAAACTTTTAATAAAGAGTGATAGTTTATTTTTAATATTTTTGGAAAAGGTAATGCTAAAAAATATGGCTATTGCTGCAAAAGCTATGCTAACCATAACATATACAATTATTGTATGGTATATAGGCTTTAGCAATTCAGCATAAGAAATTTCAATCAAAAACATGTACTGAAAATATGAAAGCCATTTCCATAATCCTATGACCTTATCATTGTATGCATTATCATACTGTGCAATGCCAGATCTAAAATCAGAAAGGCATTTTTTTACACTGGCAATTAGCTGCCCATCTTTATTGACAGGCTTAAAATTTTTACTGTGCCTATCATCCTGCAAAGAATAATCGTTAAAATATGAATTTTTTGGTTTATTGTTATTTGCTGCCAGGATTACTTGTGCATCCTTATCAATGAGATAAACATTGCCATGGCTACCCACATTTATCATCCTCATTGAATCAAATAGTATATCCATATTGACAAAACAAATTATATAAGGTGATTTTGTTTTAACATAATGTATAGATTTGCCAATAGGACAACTAATAGGCAATGCAGTTATACTATTACCTTTGAACGGTATTTTTATTGTTTTACAAATTGCAGTATCATTGGTACTTTTTATTTGATTGTAGATAGCACTCATGGTAAATGAAAATGTGCTATTGGTGGTACACAGTACATCCCCATCGTCATTCATAATGGTAATGGCGTAGTATTCACCCTGATCAGCAATAACCTGATGCAAATATTCAATGAGTTTATTTATTTGTTTGGATTCTATATATTCATTAATGATAGATGCCGTTGATAATTTTTCAATATGCTCTACTTTGTTTTCCAACCAATATTCAATAAATTCAAATTGTTTTAGCAATATTTCATGGTAATTATTTACCATGCTTTGTTCCATCTGATTAGCTGTATAAAAGCATGTAATTAACAAAAAAGATAACGATATCAATATAACGGTAAGTATAAGCGCATATCTGATAGATTTTGTTATACTTTTATCCTTATTAACCAGTTGTTTTAAATATTCTGATATCTTCATATACCATTTCAATTAATAATAAATTTTGTTCAATTTGTTCTCTATAAAACTTTTTCATAATGACAGCGTAAACATCCCAATGGACCTTTGCTTCTTCTATGGCATTCATGACATTGTTGATGAAATGCTGAACGCAAATTGATTATTTCCTTGTTATCCTTTTTTGTATGACAGGATGAGCATTTTTGTAATGAACCTATATGATGACAGTCAATGCATTCGGTGTTATACGATTCTATATGGGCTTTGTGGTTAAATTTTATAGGTGGTAATCTATGCCCCGTTTTTTCAAGTATAATAGTTTCATATTTTATAATGTTGTTGGTTTGAGTTCCCTTATGGCATTGTTCACAGCTAATTGAAATACCTTGTTTCTTATGACAATCTTTGCAAAAATTATGCAAAACAACCATTTTTGAATGTCCTGCATGGCAATTACTACATGATTCCGGTTTTGTGTTGTTTTTTGTATTATGATGACATTGTATACATTGGATGTTTTCTTTACTATGGATAGAATGATGGTTCTCAGTGAACGCAAAGGTTTTTTTATATATTTTCTTAATTTCATTATATTCATTCAGCCTGCTGCTTTTTTCTTTATGGCATTGATTACAGGTTACAGGACCTTTATGCTTTACTGTATGACAGTTAATACAAAAGGTATGGTACATCTCTGCACCCATGGTACCCTTGTGGCAAAAGGAGCATGTCTTAATACGTTCGTCATTATATTGTTTATGGTGGCATGTTTTGCATTGTATTGATGCGCTGGAATGTGTTTCATGAGATATCACAACTGCTGGAAGGGTTGATGCAGTAGCGGTTATTCCCCTTGCCCTGTCATCGAATGTAATAAAATGATTTACTTTTGTTATTTCTATAACATCGGTTGCTGAAGGATTACCAGTACATGATATGAGTATATAACAAAAAAAGAATATAAAAAATATTAATGAGCAACAACAAACACGAAATAACAATCGTATGTTCATCCCTTCATTTCCTTCACGCTATAACATTACAAAATCTTCTATATTTCTCTCTATTGCTCAATAGTTTTGTATGTTAACACAATAGACAATCTTTGCATTCATTGTTTTAAAACCAAATATCAAAGAACGTATTAAACATTAATCTATATACTATTAATCGTCGGTAGTTGTCAAGAAGTAAATTAATATAATTAAAAAAATGTTGCATATATAGTTGCTATCGTAATCAAATTTGTGTATACATATTTTTTACTCCTTCAATAACTCCCACAACACAATGCCAGCCGCCACCGATGCGTTGAGTGATGAAACCTTTCCTCGTAATGGTATTGCAACCGTTATATCGCACAGTTGTTGTGTAAGCTGGCGCATGCCGCTCCCTTCACTGCCAATAATAAGTACCGCCGGCTTATACTGCCGTATGCTATGGATGGGATGCGTACCGCTGTCGGATGTGCCAATAATCCAGAAGCCAGATTGTTTTGCATCGTTTATAAAGCTTGCTAAATTGGCAACATAATGAACAATAATATGAGCAGTTGCACCTGCTGATGCTTTTATGATGGTTTGCGTTATTTCAGGGGCATGGGCTTTTGTTACAATGACAGCATTGCCACCCAGCGCTTCGGTAGTGCGTATTATGGAGCCAATATTATGGGGATCGGTAATGCCATCGCAGGCAACAATAACCCCCTGTGAACTGGCAATATCGGGCAAATGAAATCTATTCTGTAGTGTATTGTGTGGGCGATAGCTCATCTTAAGAGCTACTCCCTGATGATGAGGCTGGCAGTGGCTATCAAACCAGCTTCTGGGAACCCTGTTAATGGGGATATTCAGACTGGAAGCTTTATCTGCAATAACATCAAGTATCCTGCCATGTGCACTTTCGGAAATGTAGAGGGTTGCATCACCTTCAATTGATGATAGATATTCAAGGACAACCTTGCGTCCTGCTATGATTTGATCAGCCACCGCGTCCCCTCTCTGGTATCCTGTACTATAATCCCTTTGCTATACAGTTCATCACGGATACTATCGGCTTGTGTAAAATTTTTTTCTTTACGGGCTTTATTCCGCTCTTCAATAAGAGCTTCAATTTCTTCTTTGTTTACTGTTACAGCGCCATGGAAGAATATAAATCCAAAAACGGTGTCAATATGGTTAAGAGTATGCATTATAGTATCGGCGTCAGCTTTTCCCAGCATACGTTTGTCTATCAATGTATTGATATCATGTAAAAAGTCAAAAAATGTACCAATCCCTTCTGCAATATTAAGGTCATCATCAACAGCTTCAATAAATGATTCTA
Source organism: Spirochaetota bacterium (assembly GCA_029548025.1). The sequence goes on along the minus strand of JAKPOE010000226.1, from coordinate 22,033 downwards.
TAAACTGTGAGCATCGTTTATCTGCTTCCTCATTATCAGGCTTTTCCTGTTTTATATCGTTAAGGCGGGCAATGAGGTTGTCAATTCTAAAGAGTGCCTGCCCGGCCTGAGTTAAACCGTCAAAGGTAAAATTAAGCTGTTTTCTGTAATGGGCGGTAATCAATAGATATCTGATGGCACGTGGCGAATAGCCTTTATTAAGGAGGTCACGCAGGGTAAAGAAGTTCCCCGATGATTTTGACATCTTTGAACCTTCAACAAGCAGGTGCTCAACATGGAGCCAGTAACGTACAAAAGGCTCATCATACGCTGCTTCGCTCTGGGCAATTTCATTTTCATGATGAGGAAATATTAAATCTACACCACCGGTATGTATGTCAATGGTGGTGCCAAAAATTTTGCGCACCATAGCCGAGCATTCAATATGCCACCCAGGTCTGCCTTTACCAAAAGGGGTTTCCCAGTATAGCTCATTTTCTTTAGGAGCTTTCCACAGTGCAAAATCACGAACATCCTCCTTGGTATATTCATCGGCATCGTATCGCGCACCTGCTTTGATATCCATACTGGTGACATTGCTCAACTGTCCATATTTATGAAACTTTGCAATGCTGAAATAAAGTGAGCCATCCTTTTCATAAACAAGCCCCTTTTTATCAAGATGTGCTATAATATCTATCATGGCGTCAATAGATTCTGTGGCACGGGGGTAATGTTCAACAGGTTCTATGTTTAACGTTTTACAATCCTCAAAAAATATCCGTGTATACTTGTCGGTGTATTCTTTTAATGTCACCCCTTCTTTAAGAGCTCCGGCTATTGTCTTATCATCAACATCAGTAATATTCATTGCATGGTTTACTGTATATCCTCTGAATTTAAGATAGCGCCGCAAAAAATCATTAAATATAAATGTACGGAAATTGCCAATGTGAGCATAACTGTACACCGTTGGCCCGCAGGAATATATGGTAACAGGGGGATATTCTGCAATACTATCTTTTGCAATGCCACCGGGGATGAATGGCTCTAAACGTCGTGTTAATGTATTAAATATTTTCAGCGCCAATATATAGCCTCCATTATTCTGCACAGTATGTATACATACTGTTGTGCACAGTATGCTCTAATTATTTTGTTTTCTAAAAAAGATGTCATATAGTTTCAATTCTAAAAACATAGATTTAATTTTTCCAAAAAATAGCAAAGTTGGATTAATTTTTATGGGTAATCCCAGCCTTTTATACCTATACATAGTGTTCATGCCGGGTAGTTTGGTAATCTGTTTTTGCGTTACAGTGTGCGTCATTGGTAAATGTTTACAATAGTTTTAACATTCATTTTCCATTGACAGGCATGCCGTCGATAGCCTTTCAATTGCTATAGTATGTCAACTATAGCTGGTAAAGATAGCTGTCAATAACTAAATTAATCCTGCATTATCTGTTCTTCTACGGGGACGTACTCAACAACTTTTTCTTTTATTTCAATAGAAGGCTGCGGGGCTGGTATTTCAGAGGGTTTTGCATAAGCTTTGGTAAAATCAATCTTATTAAAATCTTCCGGCGAAAGTTTATAGTATGCTAATATAAGATGGAGTTTTTTAATATATTCAATAAGTTCTTTAAGTTTTTTGTTCTTGCGGTCAATGGTTTCACGTGATTCCTTAATGATACGTTTTAACAAATCAGTTCTTTTTTTTAACGTATCTTCCAGTTCAACAACACGTTCATAATACTCTTTGTTGACTTTTTTAAAGTCAATACGGGCAATAACAATTTCACCTTCCTCTTTTTCTTTTTCTATCTCTTTAATAATATCATTAAGTTCTTTTGAAGACAAAAGATCTTTTGTCGATGTCTGCAGCCATTTTTTGCCATCGTCATCGGTAAACTCATAAACATCAGGCAATACTTTCTTTTTACGTTTAAATAACATAACTATTTTGTGAGATTATTATTTATTATACTATCGACTATTTATACATTTTATTTAATCAAATCACTGGTTTGTATAATCTTTCATTTTTGCATTTAACTCTTTATTAGACGTATTCCACATAATGGTATTGGAAGCCCAATGTTTGTATTCTGTGAAATAGGTTGTTGCAATACCAATTGCCTGATAAAATGGCAGTTGCATAGTATACCCTTCATCATCGGTAATTTCAATGTAATTATCAGGAACACCAAGCGCAATCGCATTAAGTGATAACCGTTGTAAAAGTTCTAAATCAAAATTGCTTGCAGCTAATACATTAAAAGGTTTTTTAGATTCCAGCTTTACAACATAGCTATTTTTTTTAATGAAATACATGCAATTATTATCCGTATCCATGACAGTTGTATCAAAATTCCTTAACACAATGAGTTGTCCTTTGTTAACGTATGATTTTACTACCTGCATAATGATGCGCAGTTTAACCGAGTTTATATACAGTGGCTGTAATAACTCTAAATGTTTTTTGATAGTTTCTTTTTGCTCATCATCTGCTGGCTTTTCTTCAGGATTTTTATAGAGCGATAGTACCTTTTGAAGGTCCAGATTTTCTTTGTTTTCAGCCTGTATACAGGCGGATACGGGCTGTGAAGTGTCAATCACGACACTATCGTAAAGAGCCTGGACGCGATACCAGTAAACAATTCCCGGTACAACATCGTTATCAGTAAATGATGGAGTTGTTATTGTGGCAATAGTATCATATGGTCCTTCACGAAAAAGAGAACGAACAAATGCAAACGAAGTATTGTCGCCATAGGTTTCACAATGTATGGTTATCTGATTGGTGGTGCTGTCAGGTAGCGTAGAGACATTGGTTATTTTAATGATTTTTGACTGAAAAATCAATGATAATTTTGTTTCGATAGTTTTAACAATATCAGCAATGGCATGGTAATAAGCCCAGTCAAATGATGTTGCAATAAATGATCCTTCCGTGTTAGAATATAACTTTGATTCAATAAAGATCTGCCCAACTGAATGCGACATTTCAAAAAAAAGTATGTAATCATTTTTTCTTTTTCTGGCTGTCTTTTTTATTACGGAAAGCGAATCCTCGTTACTTAATTTTATGAATGAATCTATTGAACCTATTTGCTTTGTGTTCTCTATTGAATAGTTTTCAATAGTCATTTTATTCAATAATTCAAAAAGTATGGTAGCTTCATTTTTTAAGTCATCAGGGCAAAAAGGGTAAACAACTAAAAGTGTTTTAGCCTGTACAACGCTTGTTGCCATTGCCATCAATAAACATGATAAGAAAAATGCCCTTCTTACTTTCTTCATATAAATACCTAATTTTTTATAATTGCTATTTGCTGATAGCATTGTAAAATATTTGACAATTGGTTATGCAACTATCATACTCAATATACTCAATGGTAATGCCTGTATGCAAGTAAATTTTATGGCATGTTGTATAAAAATAGTGATGAGCTCATCAATCATTTTTCAGGGAATTACCAATGGTTGATGTTTAGTCACTAAGAATGGATGAAAAGTATACATACCTCACCCTTATTCCCTCTCCTTAAATAAAGAGAGGAAAACAAGGCCGGGGCTGAGGCTAATAATTCTATTTTGGAGGATTTGCCATGCCTAAAAAACATAAACAGCGTGACGATATAAAAGCCATATATACCCATGCTATTGCAGCAGTTGATCCCTATAGTGCCGTTTGCAAATTTTTACAACGGAAGGGAAATACATTAATTATTAAGGGCGATAGTAACCTGGTCATTGATTGTGATACCATTGATGCAATCTATGTTGTAGGTGCTGGTAAAGCAACAGCAAGGATGGCAAAGGCTGTTGAAGATATCATAGGAGAGCGTATTGTTGAGGGTATTGTTGTTGTAAAATATGGATACCGTGAAGATTTGCAGTACATTCAGCAGCTTGAAGCGGGGCACCCTGTACCTGATGAGAATGGACTTAAGGCATCGCAAAAGATTATAGATGTACTGGGAAAAGCAGGTGAGCATGATCTTATTATTTCATGTATTTCAGGAGGAGGGTCGGCACTTCTGCCCTATCCAGTAGAACCAATTACATTAGCCCAGAAACAGGATTTAACGCAAAAACTTTTGAAGAGCGGAGCATCCATTAAAGAATTGAATGTGGTACGCAAACATGTATCGCGCACAAAAGGCGGCAACCTGGCACTGGCGGCTTACCCGGCAACGGTAATCAATATTATGATATCGGATGTGGTTGGTGATGATATGGATATCATCGCATCGGGTCCTTTTGTTTGCGATACCAGCACGTATGCTGATGCACTCGCTATTTTAGAAAAATATAAATTAACAGGAACTATCGCCCATGCCATTATAGAGCACCTTGAAAAAGGGGCACATGGTGAAATTCCCGAGACACCCAAGGATGAAAATATATTTAAAAATGTTCACAATATTATTGTTGCATCAAATAGCATTGCCTGCCTGGCAGCGTATAAAAAAGCCAGCGAATTGGGCTATACACCGCTGTTTTTGTCATCAATGATTGAGGGCGATACCGGGGAGGCTGCGTGCTTTCATGGTGCGATAGCTCATGAGATTATTAAAACTGGCAATCCAGTGCAAAAGCCTGCCTGTATTATAAGTGGCGGTGAAACAACCGTGGTGGTAAAGGGTAGCGGTTTGGGTGGCCGCAATATGGAGTTTGCCATGGTGATGGCAACGCTTATTGAAAATACTTCGATTGTTGCTGCCAGTGTTGGAACTGATGGAACGGATGGCCCAACCGATGCAGCAGGTGCCGTCGCAGATGGCAATACGCTGAATAAGGCAGGAAGAATGGGGCTTGATATCAATGATTACATGAACAACAATGACTCGTATCATTTTTTTGAACGATTAGGGGATTTAATAAAAACAGGACCAACAAATACCAATGTCATGGATATCAGGATTATACTGGTGGTGTAAAATTTTTTTATTTGATAAAAAAAATAAAAAAAATACTTGCTAAACACAAGGTTGCTTGATATCATTAATTTTTAATATAAGGTTTTGCAAGGATGCCAATACTTTAATGCATGCTAATTTCAATTATCAATTAAAGGAGTAATACAATGAAAAAGAAAGGTTTGCTTTTTATTTTATCGGTTGCATTGATATTTTCACTTCAGCTTTCACCAATAGTAAATGCGCAGCAGGCTCAGCCGCAGCAGGCTGAAAAATCAGAATTTACCGAAGCAACACGTCCGGAAGAAAATTATCTGGCAAGGTTTCATGCGTTAGAACGTGTGGAATACTTAATGAAATCAAATATTGATAAAATATATATGCTAAAAATAATTGTGACCAACTATAAAGATCAGGGCTGGGAAAAAGATTATGAAGCATGCTATAATGGCTATAAAAAAGGTATGGATTATTATTATAAGCGGGATGTAATCTATGCACAGGTGGAGCTGGAGAAAAACCGTAAAGACATCTATGAATTATACAAAAAGATAGCTGAAGTTTATAAACAAAGAACCCAGGCATTGCTTAACGAATGTGCAAGCAAGATTCTTGATCTTTCGCTTGATGAGCGGAGCAAATCAAATCCTGACAGGAATAAGGTACTATTTAACAATACTGCTCGTTTGCGGATTGCATATGGACAATATGATGATGCACAAAATATGATGGATGATCATGTCTATGATACAGCCGTAAAACATTTCAGGGTTGCAAAATCGTATGCAATACTCATTCTGGAAAATATTGATCCTGAAAATTCAAAAGGGAAGTACGATCTGGACAAAGCAGATAATATGAACCGAATTCTGAATCAACCTCAGACACAGGCAAAATAGTTACAAGTAACGATAATAATAAAAAAGGGGTAATGCATTACCCCTTTTTTATGATGGTATAGTATTGCTGATGATTGTAGCCAGAAACATAATGATAATCGTGTTGTTTGCTGTTCTATTTATTTTTACATTTTATACTTCTTGTGTTCAGTATGAGTTTCCTGTCTATCGAGTTGTTGTTGATCCCGGACATGGAGGTAAAGCTCTACTCCCTAAAGATTATCATGGTGACAGATTTGATATCTTGTCCATGAAATATCTTGATATGTTCCGTGAGGGAGCTATGTATAGACAGTATTATGAACATATATACACATACGAGATTGCTGTACGTATAGAAAAAATTTTACAATTAACGTTACCTGATGGGGATTTTAAAAAGTTTTGTTCCATAGTACAGAAATATACCAATAAACCGTTTGAACGTGTCTGCATACAATCATTTGTGAGCCGGCAACCTTCATTAAATTCTCAAATGCTACACAAAGATCCCAATGCGCCTTACCGACTGTTTGATTCTGTTTTCCCGGACGGGACATTGCAGGAAGGCAGGATAAGCTATATCAATAGTTTACACCCCCATATGGTTGTATCCATACACTTTTCGTTAAATGCTTCACGCTACTATCGAGGTATGAATGCAGTTATTGCCGCCCCCTATAGTTTTATGTATAAGGGTTTACAGTATCTTCAGGGTAATGGTGGAAACAGATCATTTTTCTATAATAGCAACTATGCTGACTGGTTCACTGAGACTGAAGATAAATCATCCTTTTTCTGGTACTGCAATGATGTTATCCAGTATTTTATGGGGTATCGTATGACCAATAACTATCAACCAGACATAGAAGCTTTCAGGGGATACCGCTACAATATGGTTCAGTGGATATATAACGATCCTCCGGGATGGGCTCATATAGCAAAGTACCATCCGGCAAAAACTGCATACGCCGATAACGTAAAGCAATTTATACCAGGCAATGCTTTTTTTAAGCGTGAACAATCTATGTATGAGAAATACCGAAGGGATGGCGGGTATGAGGGATATGGTGGTGATAACCTTTATGCATCAAATGAAATTATACGATATGTATTATACAACCTGTACCTGCAAGGTGTGCGGCACAAAGAGCAGCGCCTTGCCCCGCCGTATATTTCCATCTGGTCAATACCCCTCCATGTCAATGCTATCAATGCATACATGGAATTAGGATATTTAGCAAGGCCCTATACACGGTATATTCTGGATAACCATCTGGATGATATGGCTGAAGGTATAGCAGCAGGTATATACTCACTTTTTGCTGGTATTGAGGTTTCAAACAAAATTCCATGTGCGCCATATGGAAAAAAGATTGACCTTAAAAAATATACTATCAATAAAAACAATAATTACTTTACCATTGTTCGATAGTTACTGTAAAGGTGGCAGATAGTGAAAAAATTGAGCATTATAGCAGCATTGATTTTTTTTCAGACACTTGTTTATGGAGATAATATAAGTCAGCGATTTATTGCTGCTGCAGATAAAGCTGGCAAGGCTGTTGTCAGCATCCAGGTATTTGTTGTTGAAAAAGGACACTACCAGAAGGTTGGGTATGCTTCGGGAACCATAATATCATCAAAGGGGCTTGTGGTTACCAATTACCATGTGGTTGCAAAAGGCACAGTATATCAGGTTAATTTATGTGATGGAACTGAATGTGATGTGGAGCCATTTGCTGATGGCAGTTTATTCAAAGCTGATGAAAAAACCGATATAGCCCTTTTGAAGGTAAAACATTCTGCGGGATTGCCTTTAACACCTATTGAGTTTGAGGATAAAAAAGTATTTCCAGGCCAATGGGTTATGGCAATAGGCAATCCGTTTGGTTTGCAGCAATCGGTAACTGCTGGTGTTGTATCATCGCTTGGCAGGAGTGATATTGGTTTTGCTGATATTGAGGATTACATCCAGACCGATGTTCCTATTAATCCGGGCAATTCAGGAGGCCCGCTCATTTCACTTGACGGTAAACTTATAGGGATCAATACTGCTATACGTACTCAAAGCGGTGGATATCAGGGAATAAGTTTTGCTATTCCTGCTTTCATTGTAAAACAGGTGGTTGGTGAACTTGTTCAATATGGCAGAGTACGGAGGGGATGGTTAGGATTTTTGGTTCAGGAGAAGATGATTAATAATAATTCACCGGTACATGTAGAGATTATTTCTATTGTTGATGGTTCACCAGCATATAAGGCAGGTATTGAGGTTGGCGATATTGTTAGAGAGGTGGATGGTATCCCCATAAAAAAGATTTCTGATTTAATGAAGGCAATACATTCCAAACAAATTGGTTCTCTGGTTAACATAGTTATTGCTCGTGATGGACAGTTATTAAATTTTGATTTTGTTTTACAGGAAAAAAGTAAAATATCCAGAGTTAATTATTGGATTAATGTATTACAGCAATCATATGGAATTACTATTGAAGATACGCTGTATGGTGCTGTAATTACCGGTGTAAATCAATTTGGTATTGCCTATAATGTACTAAAAAAGGGTGACATTATACAATCAATTAATGATAAACAGGTTACATCATTAGATGATATTATTGCAATAGTCAAAAAAACAAAGGGTACAATTGAAAATTGTGTTGTGCTGCGCTCAGGTAAGGTGATACGATGTTACTTTAATCTGGATGGAACTGAATAATATATGAATAAACGGATTATACTTTTTATTATTGCAGCTTTCATGTCTATGTGTATTCAATCATTTTCTGATGAAAAGAAAGCTGAAGTTATACTGGACAATGAATTTTATACATCGTTGCAAAATAGCGATGCTATCAAGCGTATAAGAACATTTGATATGCTTAAAGATGTAATAGTAAAAGGAACAGGAAATGTAGTAAAAGTTGAAGTTGCTGATGTTTTGAAAAAAAAATTCAGAATTGTTCTGTCGCTCAATCTGCATGGCATACAAATTCTTTATTATTGTTATACTGATCAGGATGAGTATTTTGACTTATTACAACCGGATGACCTATTTGAATTTAGCGGCCAATTTGTTGTTGCAACTCCGTTGAATGTAAGGTTTGATACCTTTATTATTGATGTATTGCTTGAAGAAGGTGCGGTTGTAGTGCATTAATATTATTCGCGATAAACAGTGAAGACGTAGTCTAAAATGGATATCCTATCTGCATCATCTAACCCAACAAAGGTAATGTCGTACAAAGTATCATCCGAAGCTGTTACTTTACCGGTAATATCAATTTTTTTAGTTCCTAAAGTAAGATGCCCTTTAACATAATGTTCTAATGGTGTAGTGGTTTGCAATAGGGCTTCTCTATCTGTTAATTCTTTGACGATACCTTCATGCCATTGTATCTCTTCAGATGAAAAACTTCTGGACGTATTGATGGAAAAAGTAAAAAAAGTGAATGGAATATTGACCTGTGCCTTCAAACATCGTCGTGAGGGATTATATACTATTGTATCGGTATGTTGCAGAAGAATAATTGGAAATGGAGCATTAATTTTTCCCAGAATAGTAGTATTAAAATCATACGAGCCATCAGGATAAGGCCATAGGTAGCATTCTACAGTATCATTTTCTTTCACATGTGATAAAAAATCTTCTGAAGATTTACATAGTAAAAAAAGTTCATTATTCTCAATCACCGTTAAGAGAGCATATCCATAACCTTTTTTATACACTCTGACGGGTGTATTTGTTTTAATATCGGCTGTTTTTGCAATGTTTTTCATGGGATACCCCTGAATATAAATATGTAGTAGCAATTAATAATGTAAATTGTATGGTTATTGTTACAATTACTTTCTCCATTTACTCTATCACTGGAGAAACAGATTTAAAATTTAATTTTAGTAGCCACCTTTTATAGAAGCATGGCTGTGCAGTCAAGGGTAAATTTGTTACTATGCAATAAAATAGATATTTTTTAAAAAATTGAAAACCTGACAAAAAAGAATTGAAAAAAAATTGTTGCAAATCATACTATGTGCAAAAATAGTGGTATTCCTTCTGCTACATACACTATGTAATGTAGCTATTAATAACCATAGGGGGTAACAGTGAATAAATACGAATTAATAGTGATTTTACGTCCTACTGATAAGCTGGATATACTCAAAGAAAAGCTTCGAGATATCTTAAAAAAGAATCAGGTGGTCATTGAATCTGATGAACCATGGGGCGTTCGTGCTATGGCATATGCTATAGACAGAGCAAATGACGGGTATTATGAGTACTTTATTGTACAGATAGATCCAGCTCAGATCAGTGCTATTATTGCTGAATTCAGATTACAACCCGATATCCTGCGTTATCTATTTGTACGATTGCCAAATTTAAGCAAAACAGCGTAAATTACCATGCCAGGCGATCTGAATAAAGTTATACTTGTTGGCAGGATTGTTAGGGACCCTGAGTTGCGGTATACTCCAGGGGGCGCCGCTGTTGTTTCTTTTTCAATAGCTAATAACCGCATATATGTGAAAAATAATGAAAAGCAGGAAGTTGTATCATTTTTCAATTGTGTTGCGTGGGGTAAATTAGCCGAAACAGTTGCTAACTATTGCAAAAAGGGACAGCAATTAGCCTTAGAGGGGAGATTACAACAGCGTTCATGGGACGATAAAGATGGGAACAAGCGTTCCACCGTTGAGGTGGTAGCAGAATCATTGCAATTTTTAGGTGGAAAACCGCATGCTGAAACATCACCATCAGTAGACAGCATGGAAACTGGCGATATGGGTTCTACCGAACCATTCTCTGATGATGATATTCCATTTTAGTAAATTAGTAAAATTATAATTTTATTTTTTGAAGAGGTATATAAATGAGTGAAGAAATAAATCAGGGTGAAACTATACAGGCACAGGAAAATATAATTCCGGAAGATACAAAATCATCTGAAGTTGCAAGACATTCAGAGGATAAAGCATTATCTGCAGCCGTGCAGGTGCAGCGTGTACCAAAATTTAAAAAGAAGGTGTGTCGTTTTTGCGAGGATCCTAATGTAGCTATTGATTATAAAAATCCGGATTTACTGGTCAGGTTTATTACTGACCGTGGCAAAATATTACCCAGACGTATTACTGGCACCTGTGCAAAACATCAGCGCCATTTAGCACGTGCAATTAAGCGTGCAAGGACCATAGCACTGTTACCATTTGTGGTAAAATAGGTTGTATTTGCTATTGTGGAACTTATAGTACATCTTATAGCTGGTATAGCGTTATGTGTTATTACTGCTATAGTAGTTTATAAATTGAAATATAAAGCTCTGGCGATAGCTCTGGTCATGGTTCTATCGGCTTTATTTTTAGGTCTATCATATTTTTATAATGAGATGATTGGTCTTGAGCTTATTATAACGGGTGCTGTGTTTGGATATGTGGCAAAACGGTTTTCATTCCAGCGATATTTTATTACCAGCGTTACCATAGTATGGCTTTTGCTTTTGATTATTCATTATATACTCTATTTTGTAAAAGGAATTGATGCTATATCCGGCAATCAAAAAATTATTGAGGAAATCATTAATGCTTCATCAATTCCTGTTACTGAAAAGCAGGTCCTGTCACAACAATTGGAAGACTTTTTACCACTGATGCGCGTGCTTATGCCGTTTTCATATTTTTTCAGTTCTGCTGCAATTTCAATTTTAGTCTATGCATTTGTTTTTGCCTTCTTTGTACGGTTTAAGTTTTTACAGACTGAAGACAATACAATTTCGCTTTTCCGTGTTGATGAATGGGTGGTTTTTTTGTTGATAGCAAGCTGGCTTGTTGTTCTATTAGGTAAAGAATTACAAACTGTTTGGGCGATAGCTCTGAATATTGGACTTGTTTTATGTGTAGTCTATACTATACAGGGTATATCGGTTATACTGTTTGTGTTTGAAAAGAAGCAATGGCCTAAATTGTATGGATTCCTTATACTTTTTGTTACAATTTTATTAGGATTCCAGGTGATGTTTTTTGTTATCACCATGCTGATGGGTATAGGTATTATTGATTTCTGGATGAATTTCAGAAAGATTGCATAAATTCAATTTTCGGAGGAATTTCACTATGAGAGTAATATTACAGAAAGATGTTCAAAATTTAGGTGAAGCTGGTGATATCAAGGAAGTAGCAGAAGGATTTGCCCGCAATTTCCTTTTGCCCAAGAAACTTGTTATACCATATAATGAGTCAAGTGCAAAAGCAATTGAGCATCAAAAAAAACTAGTTAAAATAAAAAAGGAAAAACGTAAAAAAGAAGGGCAGAAGCTTGCGGAGGCATTATCAAGTGTTGCCTTAACTATTGGTGCTCAGGTTGGTGAGGATGATAAGCTATTTGGTTCGGTTACTGCTATCGACATTGCCGACAAACTTTTACAAATGGGATATACCATTGATAAACGAAAGATAGTGTTGCCCGAACCCATAAAGAAAGCTGGTGAGTATGAAGTAAAGATTAAATTAGAAGAAGGATTAACAGCTACTATAAAGGTTAGCGTGGTAAAGGAGTAATCGCATGCTTGATGTTGGCATGCCTCCTCATGATACAGAGGCTGAAGCTGCGTGTTTATCTTCTATACTATTAAGTAAAGATGCATTGCTAAAGGTTATAGAAATCCTCCAGGTGGAGGATTTCTATATTGATGCACATAGAATGATCTATGAGGCAATCAGGGAGCTGGAAATAAAATCAGTTCCTATTGACCTCATTACTATAAAACAGCGGCTCATTGATAAAAAACAGTTTGAAAAAGTTGGCGAAGATCAGGCTCTGGTCAATATATACCGTACTGTATCTACCTCAGCTAATGCTGAATATTATGCAAACAGGGTCAAAGAGTTAAGCTTACGCCGTAAACTTATTGAAACATGCACCACCATTGCCGAACGTTCATACGATACAACATTGGATACAAAAGTTTTACTGGATGATGCCGAAAAAGATATTTTCCTCATTACACAGCGCAGAATTACCAGCGATTTTATAAGTTTAGCAAATGTTTTAAAAGAAACCCTTGAAAATATAGGGCACATGTATGAGACAAAAAGGCCGGTCACAGGTATTGCCGGTGGATTTACTGACCTTGATGCAATGCTTACCGGCTTTCATCCTTCAGAGCTCATCATTATTGCTGCACGTCCCTCAATGGGTAAAACTGCGCTTGCGCTGAATATTGCCAATCATGTTGCATTGCGTGAAAAGCAACCAACATTGTTCTTTTCATTGGAAATGCCTGCTACACAGCTAGCTACCCGTATCTTATGTATTGAATCATTAATTGATATGCAGCATGTCCGAACCGGTCAGATAAGCAATGAGCAGTTGCGCAAACTGGTTGATATTTCGGGCAGACTTGAGAAATCACCAATGTTTATTGATGACACCCCTGGATTAAGCATATTTGAGTTGCGGGCAAAAGCACGACGATTTGCCCAGAAGCAGAAGGTTGGCTTAATTGTTGTAGACTATATGCAGCTTATAGTTGCAAATAGCCGTTTAGAGCGTCATCAGCAAATAGCTGAAATAAGCAATGCATTGAAACAATTAGCCCGTGAGTTATCGGTACCGGTCATTGCACTATCACAGCTTTCACGTGCGGTAGAATCACGTACCGACCAGATGCCACAGTTGTCCGACCTGCGCGAGTCAGGAGCTATTGAACAGGATGCTGATGTTGTGTTATTTATTTACCGTGAAGAGAAGGTAAAAAAAGAAACCGAGCGCCTTGGCATTGCAGACATCATTGTTGCCAAACAGCGTAATGGCCCAACAGGGAGGATAGAGCTGCGATTCTGGGATAAATACATGAAGTTTGGAACTGTTGAAAAATTCAGAGAAGAAGCTGAATGATATGAATAATGCTGAGATTATATTCCTCCGCCCTGTTATGAAATTTTTTGAGTCTGTAGGCAACCATACCCTTTTTTTTGCTCAAACGGTTAAATGGATTTTTAAACCGCCGTTTGATACAAAGAATATTTTATTGCAGATGCTTGAAATTGGCTATAAATCACTGCCGGTAACATGCATAACGCTTTTTTTTACGGGGATGGTAATGGCATTGCAGATTGGCAGGGCAATGGATTCGCTCATGTCCGGTTCATCAATATTTATCGGGAGTGCGGTGTCCATTGCCATGTTCAGAGAACTGTGCCCGGTACTTACAGCGCTCCTATTATCAGGAAGGGTAGGTTCAGCTATTGCTGCCGAAATTGGCACCATGCGTGTTACCGAACAGATTGATGCTCTCATTACGCTTGATGCCAATCCCATTCAGTACCTTTCGGTGCCACGCTTTATGGCATGCCTTGTCATGACACCGGTACTGGTTGTCATCACCGATGTTGTGGGCTCGTTAGGGGGAGCATTTATTGCATATTTTAATTTAGGAATTACTATCGATAAATATATTGAGAATGTTTTTAATTATTTGCAGGTTATGGATTTTTTAACAGGATTATTGAAATCAGTTTTTTTTGGTATTGAGATTGCCATCATAGCCTGTTATCAGGGTTTCAATACATTTGGTGGAGCAGAAGGCGTCGGCAAATCTACTATCCGCGCAGTGGTTGCATCATCAATGACCATACTCATATCCGATTACTTTCTTACATACCTTTTACAATTTATTGAATAGAATTAAAGAATTGCCTATGAAATCGCTGAAGAAAAGAAAAGAAGAGTTTATTAAGCTATTGCAAAAAAACAGGATACCAAAAAGGATTGTTGATGCTTTTGCGATAGTTAATCAGGAAGATTTTTTTGATGAAATATATAGCGATGCACTGTATGGAACACAGCCCATTCCTGTAGCCCCTGGTAAAACAGGTGATGAGCCGCTGACATTAGCACGGATGATTCATTACTGTGGCATTAAAAAGGATTTCCATGTCCTTGAGATTGGCACCGGTTCAGGATATTCAACAGCAATTATGGCACACCTTGCACAATCTGTAACAACTGTTGAAATTGATGAAGAGCTGGCATTGCTTGCAAAGAAGCGATTTTCCCGCTTGAAGTTAACCAATATCAGAGTTTTTGCAGGCGATGGTACCACTATTGATGAATCATCAGGGATTTTTAATGCAGCCGTGATATTTGCAGGTTGCACAAAAAGGCCATTGATGCTGCTTCATGTCATGAAGCAGGATGGCGTAGTGGTGTTTCCTATGGGTCCAGCTCATCAACAGCAGATTGCACTGATGCTTAATCACAGGGATGAAAAGGTTGAAGGCGTTTTTCCTGTTGTGTTTAAGGAGTTTTGCACCTTTATGCCGATTGCTGGCATATATGGATGATTATATATCTGATTTTTTAATTTTATCCGGATCCTCATCGGGCTTGTAACAGTAACGGCAACCATAGATTAAAATCTTTGTGCTGTCTTTTACAATTTTTGATGCATACAGTGCCTCATAGCGCGAAAGCTTTGAGCCACATACAGGGCATGTTCTTTCTTTCATGGAAGCAGGGGTGAAATTTTTATCAACGGTTTTAGCTGGCATTACAGTGGCAGCTTTATTTGTCTCTTTTTTTGCAGATTGCGAAGTTTTTTTTTGCAGATGATGATACAGCGAAAGCATATATAAAAATAATGCAATACCTGCTCCAAACGACAGTATATATAAAATAATCTCAACCATGGATGCTATGCCCTTTTTGTTATAACGTTAATCATAATGGTATGATCCGTTACTGGTTTCATGGTATAATCTCCTGCTATATCCACTACCAATAATCCACATTTTTTTATAATAGGAATTATCTCATCAATGGTGTATATGCGTTGCAGATGTTCTTCAATAATGGTGCGGCTTTGTGTTGCAAATGTCAATTTAGTATATACCATCTTTGATTTTTCATCATATTCATTATACCATGTTATATCCGTTCCTTTTACTGTATATGCAAAAAGCCTGCGATGAAAGTTTTTCATTATATTATACTGCGTGGTAATATCAAAGAGGAATATACTGTTATACGACATGCAATTGTATGCACAACGCAGTGCTTTTGCAAAATCATCATAGGTAAGCAGATAGTTAAAGGTATCGTGTACTGAAAATATAAAATCAACTGTCTTTGATAGTGCAAAGCAGGTAATATCACCACAAAAGATGTGAAAATTTTTATTAGCCCGCGTTTTTGCAATGGATAACATTGCTATTGATTTATCCATGCCGTATATTTCATAATCATCCATGGAAAATTTTGGCCCAAACTTGCCGGTGCCGCAGCCCAGTTCAAGCACCGTGCGTGGATTGGAAATGTACTTGCACATAACGTTGCGCAGGTATCGGTACCATTCATTATAGTTAACATGCTGAAGCATGTAGTCATAATACGGTGCTAAGTGGTGATATTCGTTCATGGGGCAATATGCTTCCATTGTAATTTTTTTTGTAAGCGGTTTATCCGGTGAGCAAAGCGTGCTTTGTAGCGGCTGTTGAGTTCATTGTCATCTGGTGAAACATTAACAATAACTATCGCCCTGCTACAGTATTCAAGTGCCTTTTCATAGTCTTTTACTGCATGCTCGTAGTGTTTGGCAAGTTCTTCAAGTGAAAAAAGGTTGGTATGCTTTTCCCAGAACGCCAGTGCCCTGTCAGTATAACCCAATCGCTTTAATGCTGTTGAATATTTTTTAAAAAGCGAATGCTCGTTATGGAGTAATGCAAATCCTGCATATTCAACAAGCTCAACAAACAACTGAATGTTACGGCTATAAAGATGTTTGGCAATGTTTGTATAAAGGTTTGATGGTACCTGATGAAATTGTTTTGCATGCAGCATTTGATAAAGGGTGTTAAAAAAAACAAGCAGTAAAACCATTGAGGTTATGTCTATACGGTTGTGTTCAATAACATTGATAATACGCGGGTCAAAACCTGTTTGCTGATAGGTAAAATATACGTCGGGGATAAGGTAGCCAGGGATATCGTCGGTACGGGTAACATCAAGCAAAAGTTCTTCCAGCGATTTTAGCGAGCAGCTTGCATAAATAGATTTGAATATTGAGCGGGCTGGTTTTAGCAGATCAATGACAGGCATTGATACGGGAAAGCCCGGTATGCGGTTAATCCTGAACCTGGTTTTTATAATGGGAATATCAAATGTTTTCCCGTTAAAGGTTACAATAGCTTTGTAGTTGTTTACCCTGTCAGCAAAATAGTAGAGCAGTGCTGGTTCATCGGCGTATTCACGCATGAATAGTTGCTCAACGGTAAAGACGTTATTGGCAAAGTATCCCATGCCAAGTAAAAATGCGTAGTTTCCTGTTCCGCTTGTAAGGGATGTTGTCTCAATGTCAAAAAATATACACTCATGGAGATGCAGGGGTTCTATATGGTGTATGCGACAGTAATCATCAAGATAAAGCTGGGCGGTAGTGATAGGGAAGCTATCACTATCATGGTGGTGAGCAAATAGCGTGACGGCTCCATGGGGAGTTGTTATGGTGCTGCCGCCATTGAGTGATATCCATGAACTATCGTGCACAACAGTTTCCTGCTTAGTGTAATATATGTCCAGTCTGTCCTTCAAATTCATTGTGCAATATTTCAAGAAGTGCTATTATTTTTTCTTTTATCCCTGTTCGGGTAATCATTGGCCCTATGCAGGCAGGACAGCCGTTTGTGCAGGTGCAGGCGGCTATAACTTCTTTTGAGGCTTGAGCTATCAAACCAAAAATAGCAAAAATTCGCTCGGAGATACCAACGCCACCTGGAACGGCATCATAGATAAATATCGTTGGCCTCTGGGTAAAGTGTGAAAGGTTTTCAAACACCACGCGTATATCGCCATAGTCGCATAATGTGTACAACGGTGCAATGGTTCGCAAAATATAGGATAGCCCTATGAAAACCTCCCCGGCCTCTTCGCGTTCAAATTGTTGCACACACTCGTCGGTAAAGCTGCACCACACTGATGTGGAATGCATCTCCAATTCGGGAAGATTAATTTTGCCCCAGCCGATATTCTCATGCGAACCAAATTTTATCTTTTTAAACATGATGGCTTTGGTGCGTACATTGACCTCGCCTAAACTGAGTGTTGCTATTGAAAATGATTTATTATTAAATTCCTCAAGTACATGGATATCAGTTTTTTCCTCTGCATCGGTATAATAATCAGATTCAACCTCATGGCAGTAGGCAATTTTACGTTCCCAGTCTAATTTGTCAATGTAGTACTGCTGTCCCTGATGAATATAGATTGCATCATCGTGAATCATGGTGGGTGCTGATGGATAGTCAATCTGACCAATGACCTCAGCGTGATTATCGTTATGCACTATCACCACATTGTCCTGTGAAGCACTGCGAAGCGAAATGTCATTTGCAGGATAGATATCGCTCATCCAGTGAAATTTTCCGCCAGATTCTTTTAAGATATTTTTTGATGCCAGGTAGTGCAGCATCTCTTTTGTGGTTAGATGGTGATGGGTAAACAGTTCATCAGTTGAAAAGGGAATTTCAAATGCTGCGCATTTAATGTGATCCATAAGTATCAGCAGATTGTCAGGGTTGATATTGGCAGTTTCCGGATTGTTTTCAAAAACAAAATGAGGATGTCTGGCAATGTACTGATCAAGCGGAGAGCTTGTTGCAACCATAATGGCCAGTGATTCGGCGCCGCGACGGCCTGCACGTCCCGATTGTTGCTGAAGCGATGCAATAGAGCCTGGATAGCCTACTGATATGGCACAGTCGAGCATACCAATATCAATGCCCAGTTCTAAAGCGTTGGTTGAAACTACAGCGTTAATCTTTTTTTCACGAAGTCCCTTCTCAATCTGACGCCGTTCATTGGGGAGATATCCACCACGATATGCAGCAATAGAATAGTTGTTGCACTTTTCCTTTAAATAGGTAGCTATGATCTCCACGCGCAGCCTGCTTCTGCAAAAAATGATAGTTGAAACATTATTTTTTACGCACAGCGAGCCTATGCTTGCTGCCTCTTTTATGGCTGATGCTCGTATACCCAGCGCTTTATCCACAACAGGAGGGTTATAAATAACAAAATGTTTTTTCCCGCGCGGTGCGCCGTTGTTGTCAATGATGGTAAAGGGCAATTCAAAAATTGTTTCAGCTAACTCTTTTGGATTATGGATGGTAGCTGAGCAGCAGATAAATTGCGGATTGCTGCCGTAAAACGAGCATATACGTTTTAACCGTCGCATGAGGTTGGCAAAATGGCTCCCAAAAACGCCTTTATAGGTGTGTATTTCATCAACAACGATGTATTGAAGATTTTCAAAAAGCTTAACCCATATGGTATGGTGAGGCAAAATTCCCGAATGAAGCATATCTGGATTGGTAATGACAATATTGCCTGCTGTTCGTATTGCTTTGCGTGCAGATTGTGGTGTGTCGCCATCAAAGGTATATGTTTTAACCGATAGTCCCGCAAAGCCAATGATCTCCTGCAGCTCAGAAAGCTGGTCCTGTGAAAGCGCTTTTGTTGGGAAAAGATACAATGCTCGTGCATCAGGATGTTTTACTATGTGATTGAGTACGGGAAGATTATAGCACAATGTTTTACCAGATGCTGTTGGTGTTACAACAACAATGTTTTCTTTTCGTTGTACTGCATCGCAGGCGCTACGCTGATGGGTGTAAAGCTTTTCAATCCCGCGTTTTTTATACACTGCTATAATTGATGCATCACAATTATCAGGATATAAGGCATATTCTGCTTCTTTAGCAGGGATGGTATGCCATGCAGCAACCTGTTTTATAAATGGTTCATAATTTGTAAGATATTCTATAAACTGTTGAATATTCATTGTTATGGATAACTCACACGATATTTTGTTACTATCATATCCGGCTGGTATGAACGCTTTGCAAAGCGCAGAGCTTCAACACCTAAATCCTGTTCAAAGTTAAAAAATTTATAGTTAGCTGGTAATGCATTTGCACAGTGGTTGTAAAGATACTGGTATATTCCCTTATAGCTTGTTATAGCTTTTGCAAAATGTATTGCAAACATATCAACGGTAATTGCTTCGCCAATAATAAATGCTGCCGGTTTATCGTCAACATAATATATACTGCCGCACAGATTAAGTTCGTCAAGCAACATGCATGCTTCACTACAGGCGCTAACATCAGCCGAGGTGCCTGATTCTTTTTTCCATTCATCAAGTACATACAGCGCATCGTTTATCCGTTCGGATGTCAGTGGCAAAACAGTGGTAGAATATTTTGCTGTAAATTGATACAGCAGGTTTCTTTTGCCATGCAGCTTTTTACCGGGGTATGTAGCTAATTTTTCCTTTGTGTAAACATAGTCCGAATCGCCATCGTTGTAGTAGTAGCTCAACCCTTTTTCCGTAAAAAAATGAAGCCAATCATCAGCAATTGGGAAAAGACAGCTTCCGGGAAGTAACAGTTGCGTTAGCTTTTCGGCATACTCACAATCCAGGGGTTTAACTGGCATGATGTAGCTTGTACCATCATAGGTTATGCCCCGGACCGCAACAATATCTCCGCTTATATACGAATAGTTGTGTTCTTTTCTAAACAGATATAAATTTGCAAACGAATATTCAGAAATTGGCAGTTGAATCTGGCTTAAAAGCGGTTGTAAAATAGCTTTGTGCGATAGTTCCAGTGATTGTTCTTCCATTGCCATAACTAATCCCTTTTATCAATATGCCTTTGTCCGGGCATAGTACGGAGTATTCCTTCTTTTTCAATCTTATTTTTTTATTTTATAAGTGCTATAAAATTTTTATAAATCTATTGACGATAGTATTATTTGTCAGTATATTTCTCATTAATTTTAAATAGCTGCAATAAGCCGAGATCCATGAAAGCAGCAATGGATGCGGGGGAACCACTTTATGGGGCGTATTCCTTGCGAAGGATAGGGTACTTCCAAACCCAAGCCCGTCAGCTAACCTCGTAGGCTTTTGGAAGGGCAAGAGCGTTAAACTGCTTTTTGCAGTTTTTTTTATGTCCTTGCCCCCATAAGGGGGTATTTATGAGCTTTCGCAAAAAATTTTTGAAAGCAGTATCACCTTTTCAAATACTGGTATTGGGATATCTGCTAATAACAGTTTCAGGTGCATTCCTTCTTTCCATCCCATTTGCTTCAAAAGACGGACAATGGCACAATTATGTTGATTCGTTATTTATGGCAGCATCCGCCATAAGCACCACCGGTTTGGTTGTAGTAGATACCGGCAGTTTTTATACATTATTTGGACAGTTAGTTTTAATGACTATTTTCCAGATTGGCGGGATAGGATATATGTCGTTGTTGATGTTTGTACTGTATCTTTTTGATATAAAGACATCAATAACTGTACAGCTAACAGCAAAAGAATCACTTTCGGGCCCTACGCTTAGAATATTAGGGAAATTTTTTTTAGTTACTGTTATATTTACATTAATCTTTGAAGCAAGTGGCGCAATAGTTTTAGCATTGTACTGGATGCAAAAATATAATAGTATAACTGCTGTCTATTATGGCGTGTTTCATTCAATTTCAACTTTCTGCACGGCAGGATTTTGTTTATTCCCTGACAGTTTAATGAGCTATAAAGATAGTATTATAATAAATGGTTCAATAAATTTTTTATCACTTGCAGGCGGTATAGGTTTTATTGTATTGTATGAAACGTTTGCGTTTGTTTCTAAACGATTGAGGGGTATAAAAGTTAAACATGTATCTGTTCATACAAAAGTAGTATTATTGACAACTTTTATCATTGTAATAACTGCTACACTATTACTACTGGTAACCGAGCATTGGGATTATAGTACAAGCATTATACAAAGATTTGTCTATTCTTCATTTCAGGTAATATCAGCATCGACAACTGATGGATTTAATACCATAGATATTGGTGGAATGAGTTCTGCCAGTATTATAATTATAATGTTACTTATGTTTGTGGGTGCTTCACCTGGCAGCACAGGCGGTGGAATTAAGACAACAACATTTGCAATCATATGCATGTATATTGTATCCTTATTGAAGGGAAGGAGCAATGGAGTTGTAAATATTTATGAAAGAGAAATCCCGACAGAATCTATTAATAAAGCGCTTGGTATTTTTATAATGTTTATTATAGTAACTATGATTGATTTGATATCAATGAGTATGACCGAAAAATGTAATTTTGAAAACATTTTATTTGAAATAATATCAGCTTTAGGAAATACAGGATTATCAACAGGGATAAC